>JAOUGF010000292.1 GCA_029857925.1 Gammaproteobacteria bacterium | reverse complement strand
CACCCGAAGCGTATAGCTCCGCGTGCTTTTTCTGCACACTGGGATGCTTTATCACAAAGTCTACACCGTCTTCGCGTCCGAGTGAAACGCTGGATTTCTTAAACGTTTTTATATTTGTACCGTACTGCAGTGTAAAAGAGGCAGTTTGCGCGACGGCGGGCGTGACAGGACGCGCGGCAATGGGTGGTGTAGCGCGCGGCGGTGAGACAGCGGGTCGATTCGCGGAAAATTCATTACGTGGTGGGGTGGACGGCGCGGGACGAGGTGCGGCCGCTTGTGGAGAAGAACCTCGTTGAGAAGAGGGCGCGGCGCTGGTCAGAAAACTGAGTTTTGGGCCACCTTCGGCAAGTTGGATGATATCACCTACTTTTAGGTAGACATTATCTGCCGGTTTCCCATTTAATAAGCACCCGTTCCGCCCATGGTTGACTAACATATACCGCGCGCCGTCGCGTACAATTTCAGCATGCAATCGCGACACCGCACGTAGATCCGCTGGAAAGACTACATGGCAATTGGTTTCGCGGCCCAGCGTAATACGTTCATCCGCAAGCTCATCCATACGCCCCTTAAAAGGGCCGTCCATATGAACCAGTTGTACAATGAGGGTGGAAATAGGGGGTGTCATAGTCGCCATGGTGGTCGCCGTTGTTCAGTGTATCCAAAGATTATGTATTACATAGCAAAAGTTGCCCGGCCTTGGCTGTCTATGCTTGCTTAGTCGAAACCCCGACGCCACTACAGTATTCTTCTATAGGTTGAGTCCTTGGCGTTCACTAAATACCTTCCTCACCAAAAACAGCGAGCGGCACCGCTCGCTGGGTTATTATGGCAGGAATTGCGGCCAAGCGCGATAGTAAACAAACTTAGAACAGCCAACGGTATCCTGCGGTCAGTTGCAGGCGCTGACCGTCTGGAATTCCGCTTGTATTATCACCTTTTTGGGTGTGTTGTATATCCATACTGGCTTCCAAGTTGTATTCAGTATGTAGTTTAAGATCCTGGTATTCGAGTTTCAACGATGGTCGTATGAAATTTTGGAGCAAGGGTAGCTCATGCATCCACAGCAGCTCATAGCCAACGCGATTATAGAAGTGCCAGTTGCCACGCCAAGCGATGTGCGATCCGACAAAAAAGTTGATCGTCGCGACCTTGTCACTGTAGTTTGTCATATTCCCGATATAGGCGGAATTGCGTTCTGCGCCTAGAAAATGATTGCGCGTATACAATGCCGTGACATTGGCTTGGTTTTCCGGTGTGGAGGTGTTTAGATCAAGTTTAATCACGTATTTTGCTAATGAGGCATCAAAATTAAATTGATGTATTGGTGTAGGCAAATAGGTGATGCCCCCTGCGACAGTCGCAGTGTAGCCGCTGAGCTTTTCTGCACGCGCCCGCAGTTCGTCCTCGGTGCACCCTAAGCGTGTGAGTTCCGCAATAGATTTGGCGGAGTCATCGACGGTACTCCGGCAATTCAATAAGTTAAACGAATCACTACTAAGCAGCGCGTTACTTAATGAAAACAACGGTGCGCGCCGGTAGTCTACGGTGCCCGTCAGCGTTAATTCAGGACTGGTAGTGAGGGTGGCGTTGAAATTAACGATATTTGCGCGCTTGTAATAGGTGTCTACATCCACTACCGTGAACGAAGAGAAGGGTCCTTGCCCAATACGCGTTTCAAACCCCGTTGCGGTGCGATCCACTAATCCGTCATTCCACTGACGGGTTATAAAAGGCGTCAACTCGACCGTATTCCACCATGGCCCAAGCCCTACGCTGGCGGCGGCCAAAGGTTTCTTGGTTTGAATAGTGTCTTTATGTAAAAAGTCTATCGGGTAACCTGACGCAAGGAGTACGCGCGAACGCGAATTATATTGGTAAAACGTGCTGATGCCGTCAAATTTGCCAAAAATGCCGGAGGCTGGCGGGCTGCTTTGGCGACCTATACGCATCCCGATATTGGTTCGTTTTGCGCGCGCATCCGCAAACATCGAGTTGACATCGACGTGTTCTTCTCGATTGCGACGGAAATCATGAATATAGTTGCCCAGCAACACGCCCTTAAAATCGTAGTAATCAGAGCGCGAGCGTGCCGATACATCGAATTGGGTTTGCAATCGACTATCGTCTACTGCGGTAACTCCAGTGGGGGTGTTGTCACTGACGCCATGGTAGTAATACTGCGAAAAAGAGCCAAAGGTTTCACGGCTGAAACGTGGATTACCTGCAACCATAGGCGTGGATAACGACGTCCTCATCGGCGCGGCAGACGCTAGCGTCATTAGGCGCTGACGCACGCGATCCGTATCTTCGGCGCCATGATAGGTTTCAAGGAATTTTTCGTATACACCCTGCGCGGTGCGGGGTTGGCCTGCGCGCTCATACGCCACACCCAGGAGTTCCAGCACCTCCTTCGCATTCGGGTGCGCGGTGCCGATTTGTTGTATGCTTTGTAAAAAATTAATGGCCTGCGCGTATTTGCCGGTAGTGATTAAATGCATGCCTTTTTCTATCGGGTTGGCAAAATTCTCGGATTTGGCGTTTGAAGCGGTGTTGGTCGCCGCTTTCGGTTTTTGCGGCAATCCTGATGCGCTTGCGGTAGCGTTGGGCCCGCCATTGGGAATTTTTAGACCATTGGTGGACGAATTTACGCCGTCAAGAGAACTGCCTTCGCGGTGAATTTGTGGTTTGTTCGCGTTCGCTGACGCAACCGGCGGCAAGGAATCGGTAATTGGAGAGCTTTTAATGATGAGTGAAACCAGACGCCCGTTTTCTGAAATATTATAGGCGTAGTGAAATTTTTTTGAAAAACGCAATGAAATGCGCGGGTTCAACCGATCATATTGGTTAAAACTGATCTCGCGTACCGGGATATTGAACTCCATCCACGGAAACCGAGTGTCTTCAAACGGCAATTCATTTAATACACCCCCCTCTAAGGTGGGTGGAACCAGCGGAATTTCGAGTGAATCGCCAAATCCCGATTGCGATCGAAATTTGAACGCCAGGGGGACATTCAAGCGTACACGCATCCAATAGCCGTCACTATCTTCATCGGCGCGGATTTGATCAAACAGTGTGCCGGTAAGCGACGCTACGGCGACATGTTGGAGGCCCATGCCCCATAAGGCACAGAGTAGAGTAGACCAGAATATTGTATGTTTAAATTCACGTTTCATAAGGCTAACTCGGTATAACCCTCGTAGAATAGCAATCCCTGTCCCCTCAAGGATATGCGTCCCCACGAAGGGGGCAACAGTATATCCGATTTGTTATTCTTCAAAAATGCCGACCGCCGTGAGCCCAGCAAGGCGCACACGGCGGACGGCGTTTATTGATTCAGTGTAGCCCCTACCATCCCCTAGTATTATGGCATGCACTACAGTCAAGTGTAGTGACTACGTGATCCTTCGTTTTACCAATTGCGAATTTTCCGTTGTGGCAGCTCGCGCAATTATTGGTAATGCCGGTATGGTTCATCGTTGCATTGGCCCAACCGCTGGTTCTGTGGCATAGACTGCAATCCCCAGATGTCGGCATATGGGTGCTCGGCTTGCCTGAGGCGGTGGTGCCGTTGTGGCACGCGGCGCACCCGCTGGTAATGCCGGTATGGCTGAATTTGGCACCCGCCCACGTGCTGGTGGTATGACAGGCATTGCAATCTGCGGTCGTCGCGACATGTCCGGTCGGTTTGCCCGTTGCCGTGGTGCCGTTATGGCATTTGTTACACCCGCTGGTGATGCCCGTGTGGTTCATCTTCGCACCGGCCCAACCGGTAGGCGTATGGCATAGGCTGCAATCCTGGGTGGTGGGGATGTGGTTGCTGGGTTTGCCCGTCGCGGTGGTGCCGTTGTGGCATTTTGCGCACCCGCTGGTGATGCCGGTATGACTGAATTTGGCGCCACCCCAAC
>JAOUGF010000290.1 GCA_029857925.1 Gammaproteobacteria bacterium | reverse complement strand
GGCAACACCAATGCAACCAGACCGGCAACATGCGGCGCAGCCATCGATGTGCCTTGTTTGTAACCATAGGTGTTGCCGGGGGTGGTACTGTAAATATTGGTGCCGGGTGCCCCTACATGCACCGTACGCAGGCCGAAATCCGAAAAGCTTGCCAAGGTGTCCATCTGCGTAGTCGCAGCGACGGTAATGATATTGGGTTTGAAATAGTTTGCGGGATAGTGGGGGGTCGCATCGTTATCTTGGCTGTCATTACCTGCGGCTGCGACGAATAGAATTCCCGCGCGACGCTGCGCGTCTATCGCATCGGCCAGTGCTTGAGAACTGCCTGTCCCCCCCCAAGAATTGCTGCTGACAATGATGTTGATGCCTTTTTGTTTTAATGCGTAAATATAATCCAAACACTTGATCGCATCGGAGGTCGCGCCGCCCCCGACGGCGGGGATAAATTTACACGCCAAGATTTTCGCTTGTTGTACCACACCTGTAGTGCCGGTAGCATTGTTGCCCACGGCTGCAATAGTGCCCGCGACGTGTGTGCCGTGGCTGTCATCATCCATCGGATTTCCGGAACCCGTAATTGCGTTGATGCCGTAGATGTCGTCAATGTAACCATTTCCATCGTCGTCTATTCCATTATTAAGGGTCTCGCCGGGATTGGCCCACATGTTCGCTACGAGATCAGGGTGATCATATTGCACACCGGTGTCGATGACGGCGATCACCACACTATTACTTCCTGTGACACCAGTATTTGTCCACGCCTCTAATACGTTCATGTCTGCGTCCACCGTTCCCGTCGTACCTCCAAGTGTTTGACCGGTGTTATTCAGCCCCCACAAATTGCCGAAGGAGGCGTCATTGGGTGCGGCGGAGGGTGTCATTTCATAATCGGGTTCGACATACAATACATTGGGGTTGTTTTTGTACTGGGCGATGGCGGAAGCGAGATCTTGTCCGGGCGGCAGCGTCACCGTTTTTAAACCATCCACAGAGCGTATGTTTTGCTGAGATTTGATTTTGATCGTCCCTTGCGCATGTGCAACCTCCATCGCGGTGATGCCGGGTTGAAATCTCACCAATATCTTATTGGACACCGCTTTCGGACTTACGACCGCCTTTCCAACGGGCATACCGCGCGGTGGCAGGCCATACACCATCGCACTCAAAGTAAGCGTAGCGCCCGTCACCAGCAATCCGGTTGCGGCTTTCAAAATCAATTTTTTACGGTGAGTCACTTTAAGTTTACCCTTTCGCTGGATACGCCGCGTGCTGAGCAAAATGGTGAAAGCGAGTAGCCTACGCGGTATACATGCGCGCGGTGAACTGGTAGTGGCGCTCAAGCACCTATCGTTGTAGCGGCGACCAGTTCTGAAAAATTGAGAGATTTTCCTTAATTTGACGCATAAAACTAATGGCGCTGACGTACTATGCGCGTTGAACGCAAGCCAAGCCGCTCTATGTGTAGCGTGTTGAATTCATTCGGATACTCAATTTATAGTTCAACGACGTTACAAAATTTTGGAGAGTGTGATGGCTTATCCCTTGAAAACGAGTTTGGAATTGACGATACATAGCGCGCATACTTTAAGGAGCACACCTATGCAGACCGCCCCCGCATGCCTACCACAGTTCAAACATATAAAACGCTATTGGGATCAACCGCGGGGTATGTACGTTGCGAAGATAATGCCAGGCGAGTTTTATGTCACCAAACATCACGAATTGATTTCGACGCTTTTAGGATCTTGCGTCGCGGTATGTATGCGAGACGCAGTCAATGGCGTTGGTGGGATGAATCATTTTAAGTTACCGACCCCGAAAGTGGGTACTACTGCAGGTGATGACGCAAATTATGGGTTATATGCGATGGAGGTGCTCATCAATGGCATCCTTAAAGCGGGGGGCAAGCGCCAACATTTGGAATGCAGGGTATTCGGCGGCGGGAATGTGTTGAAATCCGTGGATTTCAATATCGGCCAAAAAAATATCGAATTCGTTAAACAGTTTTTGCACAAGGAAAAGATCGCGATTAAGGGAATGGATGTCGGTCACGAGTCTGCGCAACAAATCTATTACCATCCGAACAGCGGGAACGCGTTTTCCCTTGTCAGTGACAGCAGTCGTGTAGAAGACCTGAAGCGCTCGGAACAAGAATATTTGGCCAAAATCTCGCATGATGCGCAGAAATCCAGCGTCATCTTTTTGGACGACACGCCGTAACGTATGTTCGTGTACTAGCGAGGGTTATCGGAGGCACTGCCTTGGTCGCGCTGTAAAATGCGCAGGTACTGTAGGTACTAGGAAATATGCAAACCCCCACTTATGCAAATATGTGGTGATACGGCGAGGCCTATAGTAAAAATCGCCTTTATTCCATTAAGCGATTGTTAAGTAAGGTTAATAATATACATTTACAGTGGATGGGGAGGAGAATTCCTCTCTTGATGTGCGATATAATTTGATTTTATCAAGGAAATGTGCGAGACTTCGCACCGTCTCGAGTACTACCTGTGTTTAAGGGGTAGTAACCATCGCCTCTAGCCCCCGTCGTGGGAGCCTCCTGTACGACATTCCGGTTGGCGTCGATGTTTAAGGTAACGCCCAACCGTCGGTTGTTTTCCTGCCGAGACGCTTCCTTTTTGTGTCTGAAATGTTATTAGGAGTTATGAATGACTAAAGTTACTTTTGCTGACCTCGGCGTTGGCGAACCGTTTTTGACCACGTTAACCCGCAGCAATATTACCGAACCAACCCCCGTCCAAGCGCAGACCATCCCGTTATTGATTGCGGGGCGCGATTTGATTGGTTCCGCGCCTACTGGCACCGGCAAGACTGCAGCGTATTTATTGCCCTCGTTGAACCGCCTGCTGCAAAACGCGCCTGGCAAGGGCAAAGGGCCGCGCATTTTAGTTTTGGCCCCTACACGCGAACTTGCGCAGCAAGTGGCGAAGAGCGCGCATACCTACACCTTCGGTGTGCCGCGTGCGAAGACCTTGTGCGTCACCGGCGGTGAATCCTATGGCCAGCAAAATAAATTGTTGTCTGGGCCGCACGAAGTGTTGGTTGCCACCCCTGGTCGTTTGATGGACCAGATGCGCAGCGGCCGTATAGATTTCAGCCGTTTAGAAGTGTTGATATTGGACGAAGCGGATCGCATGCTGGACATGGGTTTTTCTGAGGACGTATTGAGCATCGTAGAAAAATTACCGGCTGAGCGTCAGACCATATTGTTTTCGGCCACCTTATCGCGCAGCGTACGTTCTTTCGCAAGCCGTCTGTTGAAAGACCCGGCGATGATAGAAGTCGCCGCATCCGTGGCGCGCCGTGATGCGATAGATCAACACGTGATATATGTTGACGATATGCAGCATAAACATCAGCTGCTGCATCATTGGTTGGGCACGGAATCTTTGGAACAAGCCATCGTTTTCACCGCGACAAAGCGCGATGCCGAACAATT
Source organism: Gammaproteobacteria bacterium (assembly GCA_029857925.1). Taxonomy (GTDB): domain Bacteria; phylum Pseudomonadota; class Gammaproteobacteria; order S012-40; family S012-40; genus CAKKRP01. Next base: position 460 of record JAOUGF010000290.1, on the reverse strand, counting down.
GGCGACGCAGCTGGATGAGGCGGGCTTATCGGCTTCTGCGTTACATGGTGATTTGGTGCAGCGTCAGCGCACGCGCACGTTGGCGCGTTTGCGCACAGGCGAATGTCGCGTTTTGGTTGCGACCGACATCGCGGCGCGTGGCATCGACGTGGCTAACATCACCCACGTCATCAATTTCGACCTGCCCAAATTCGCTGAAGACTATGTGCATCGTATCGGACGCACAGGTCGCGCGGGCGCGACCGGCACCGCTATTTCATTCGTAAGCCGTAACGATGTAGGCGCGTTGCGTCGTATCGAACGCTTTATCGGTGATAAAGTGAAGGTCAGCACGGTTGAGGGTATGGAAGGTCGTTTCCGTCCCGGCAGTGGCGGACCCGGCCCCGGCGCGGGGCGTCGTGAATCACGCGGCGGTGCGCCTAGCGGAAAGCCGCGTACGGGCAAACCGCAGGATCGTTTT
>JAOUGF010000291.1 GCA_029857925.1 Gammaproteobacteria bacterium | reverse complement strand
TGGCAACTGCGGCGACGAGTACCTCCACCACCGCGACGATCAGTGGCCTGACGACCGGTACGACGTACTATTTCCGCGTGGCTGCGGTGGACCCGAATAGTGCAACGACGATCAGCGCGACCTATGCGGCGAACGAGGTGAACATCTCCGCCCCTTAAAAATTCGCTTAGTCATATACCAAGCCCCGCCTAGTCGGGGCTTTTTTTTCTATGTATATGGTAAACTGGAAAGGATTTTTACCTATTCGGGAACTGAGATGCGTCATTGGCGAATGTTGTTGGGCATTGAGAATACGCCAATCAGCCACGGTGAAAAGTGGATTTCGTTTTCCGGCAGCATAGTCGCGATTCTTTTGGTTTTTTCTGTCAGCAAATACATCCTCGGCAACCAAGGCGCGGCGATTATTGTTGCGTCCATCGGTGCGTCGGCGGTGTTGTTATTTGCGACCCCGCATAGCCAACTCGCGCAACCCTGGCCGGTGGTCGGTGGGCATGTGATTTCCGCGTTGGTCGGTGTGACCTGCGCGCAATGGGTGCCGAACGAATTATTGGCCGCCGGGGCCTCGGTCAGTATCGCGATAGTGGCGATGTTTTATTTGCGTTGCTTGCACCCTCCCGGTGGTGCGACCGCGTTGGCGGCGGTGGTAGGGGGAGAGGCGATACAGGCGCTAGATTATCAATACGTGATAACGCCCATCTTACTGGATGCGTTGTTGATCGTCGCAGTCGCGATGGTGTTTAACAATTTATTTTCGTCGCGTCGTTATCCTATGGGATGGTTTACGCGCGAAGAAAAAGGCGCCGCCAGCGCCTTTGCCGAACCGAGTGCGATTTCTCACGCGGATTTCGTATACGCCCTTAGTCAATTGGATACCTTTGTCGATATCTCTGAACAAGACCTCATGCGCATCTATGAACTCGCCACCGGCAATGCGCGAGAACGTAAATTGCCGGTGAAAAATTTAAAAGTGGGCGCGGATTACAGCAACGGGATGAGCGGTGAAGAATGGAGCGTGCGGCGCATCGTCGATGAGCAACGGCACGATGATCCAAAAAAAGATTTGGTGATTTACAGAGTCATTGCCGGCAAAGGCGCACGCGATACGGCCTGTGTCAGGCGCGAAGAGTTTTTGTCTTGGGCAAGGTTTGAAATGCAATCTTCGCTGGAACGCCCGCAAGCCGACGCAAAAAAGTGAACTCGACATCCGCCACGTGGTGCTTAGCTTGTAAAATTATTTGCTCGGAAATTATCGAGTTTGTCGATAAAAGCTATTCCTAATATAAAATTAATCAATTTGTTTCTGTGACGTTGCCCAGGTAGAATAATTTTACAGTAAATATATTTTAACCTCGAAAGGAGGGTGCAGTCATGGGCGGTGGCGGAGGTGGTATGGGCGGAGGTGGTATGGGTTGTGGCGGAATGGGTGGAGGAGGAGGTGGTGGTGGTGGCATGTAGTGGCGGTTTATTTTTCTGCAACGACTGTCTTTGCGCCCGCAGCGACAGTCGGAGCAGCTTATTGCGCGTTACGTTTTACCATCATTTGTCGTAAATAATGGCGTGAGAAATTTTCTACGGCTACAACCAGTTGCGCGGTGGTAGCATAGTCTTGCGTATGCCCCTTTTGCGGCGTGAGCACGGAAAGTTGGTTGGTTAACCGTTGCGCTACTGTCGCGGCCGTCTTTAATGGTTCTTCGTCTACGCTGCGCTGGTTTTTACTTGCCCATTCTTCAATAAATGCGCTAGCAAAATCGATGGCACCGCATGCGATGACGGGCGGGGCGCGTTCCGTTGCACGCGCGGTAATATAACAATGTTGGAGATAATCTTGTACCTGCTCCATGCCGCGTTCGCGATACAATTCATCGAACAGAAACATCGCATGTTTGACATTCGCAGCGACGTCCTCGGGCTCGTGGCCGGGCGAAAAGGTAGCTTCTGCGTCTTCGCTCACAAATACAAAATGATAGTCTTTGGTACTGACCGCATCTTTTCCCTTGCACACAACGGTCACCGAATTTTCCAATTCGCCGGTCATTTCACAGCGCCCCGTAGAGGGTCTGGTGGAAAGCTGGCGTTCCACGGTCGGGGTGGAGATGCTGTCTAACGTAGACACCAGACGATTGTCACTATAGGTATCTGTGCCGCCAGATAAAAAATAGGTGTCGTCATCCTGTCCTACGCCATAGATAAAGCGATGATTTTTTAGAAAAATGTAGACGAGTTTTGCTGACGAGTAGTGATCGAGTAAATCCTGCGTACCGACCTCTGCACGCGTATAGCGTCCATGGAAATTATACACATAGGCGATATCGTCGCTTTCCGCATGGGCGGATACGATACCAAGGGCTAGCAATAACACAGGCATTCCGCAATAGCGCGATACAACGCGCGCAACGTAATTCATAAGGCTTCCTGACATTACCTTTACCCGTATAGCTAGGGGTAGCGGTAGTTGGGTGTTTATCTTAAACCCGAATTTTCCAGTGACCTTCAACTGCGAACTATCAACGCATTGAATCTCATCGTAAAATTAGCAAAACCTCTATCTCTTTAGTGACAATTGCACCTCCGCGTGTTTTGTAAATTTTTTCGCCTGGCTTTAATGTCCGTTTAGATGTCGAGTGAAGAATCCGAATGAATTAAATGCTCCACGTAGGGTCGTGTAATCGCAACGCAAGTAATTTGCCAGCAAGGGTTGCTTGGAGAAATCGTTGTCAACGAAACCTAGACAGCAGCACCGTGTGGGCGGGCCGGGGAATGTTGGCGGGGGGAGTTAGATATTGATATTTAAGAAAAAAAGGGCGGTCGCGTGGCTAGTGGTGTGGGAGTTGCGCCCATTTACCTTGGGCGGATATCGTAGTATAATGGCATATTTTATCAAATTTTCAAAAGGTTAGGTCATGTTGCGGATTGCCCAGGAAGCCCTTACTTTTGACGACGTGTTATTGTTGCCCGCGCACTCTTTGGTGTTGCCAAAAGAGGTAGATCTGTCCACGCGTTTGACACGTGAGATCACGTTGAATATCCCGTTAGTGTCTGCCGCGATGGATACCGTCACCGAGGCGCGCTTGGCGATCGCGCTGGCGCAGGAGGGTGGCATTGGGATTGTGCACAAGAACTTTACGATTGACGATCAGGCGCGCCAGGTGCGCATCGTCAAGAAATTCGAAAGCGGTGTGATCTCCGAGCCTATTACGGTTTCGCCGGAGACGACGATCAGCGACGTGATCAAACTGACCCGCGCGTATGACATCTCCGGCGTGCCGGTCGTCAGCAATGGCATTTTGGTCGGTTTGGTGACGCGTCGTGATTTGCGCTTCACCAATCAATTTGACATGCCGGTCACGCAGGCGATGACGCCGCGTGAACGATTAATCACGGTCAAAGAAGGCACCGAACGCGATGAGATCAAGCGTTTGATGCACGAGTATCGCATTGAAAAGGTATTGGTCGTCAACGATCAGTTCCAACTGCGCGGTTTGATTACCGTCAAAGACATTCAAAAATCGGTGGAACATCCTAAGGCCTGTAAAGATTCGCTCGGACGTTTGCGCGTGGGCGCCGCCGTTGGCACTGGCAGCGGCACGGATGAGCGTGTCGAGGCGCTGGTGGCCGCAGAGGTCGATGTCATCGTTGTGGATACGGCGCACGGACATTCGCAGCGTGTGATCGATCGTGTGCGCTGGGTCAAAAAGAATTTCCCGAAGGTGCAGGTCATCGGCGGCAATATCGCCACCGCCGCCGCGGCGCGCGCGTTGGTGGAGGCCGGCGCGGATGCGGTCAAGGTTGGTATCGGCCCGGGTTCGATTTGTACGACGCGCATCGTGACCGGCGTCGGCGTGCCGCAAATCAGCGCGGTGGCCAACGTCGCGGCGGAGTTGAAGGCCAGCGGTGTACCGTTGATCGCGGACGGCGGCATA
>JAOUGF010000289.1 GCA_029857925.1 Gammaproteobacteria bacterium | reverse complement strand
AGACGCGCACCTGGGGTTATATCGTCGGTGCCGCGTGTCCGACCGCCGCGCAGGACACCTATTTGGGGCCGGTCATCGTGAATACGCGCGGTGGCGCGTCTACCGACGTCACTTGGGTAAATGAACTGGGCAATAGCGCAACCACCGGGGTGTTGGCATATAAGTACAACACCGACCAAACCTTGCACTGGGCCGATCCGCTAAAGATGCAGCCTAATTGTGCGATGATGGGAGGCGTGCCGGCGTTTGGTAGCGATTGTGCGCAAAATTATGTAGGCGCCATTCCTACCGTGCCGCACCTGCACGGCGGTGAGGTACCGCCCGAAATCGACGGCGCGCCGGAAGGCTGGTTTACCGGCACCGGTCTGCAAGGGCCTGCGTATTATTCAGCAGCTGCGGGCCTAGGCAGCGCAACGTATAAATACCCCAATGCGCAAGAGGCCGGGCCGCTGTGGTTTCATGATCACACGCTGGGTGTGACACGCCTGAATGTGTATGCAGGGATGGCGGGCGTATATTATCTGCAAGATCCAACGTTGAATTTGCCGACCAACTTGCCACCGTTGACCGAGGTCGTGCCGGTGATCATTCAAGATCGCATGTTCGACACCAACGGGCAATTGTATTTCCCCGGCGATTCTTCGGGCGGCGTATTGTCTAGCCCGAATCCCGAACATCCGTACTGGGTGCCGGAATTCGTCGGCGATACCATCGTCGTCAATGGTAAGGCGTGGCCGTTCTTGAACATCGCCGCCAAACGTCATCGCTTTTTATTCTTGAACGGATCGAATGCGCGCACCTATGAATTGTCGTTGATTAATCAAGCGACCGGTGCGACGGGTCCGGCGATGTACGTGATCGGCACCGACGGCGGTTACCTCGACAAACCCGTTAAGCTCGATCCCGCGTTGGGACAAGTGTTGACGATGATGCCGGGTGAACGTTATGAAGTCATTGTCGATTTCAGCGCCTCGCCCAACACCAATTTTGTGATGCGCAACACCGGTCGCACACCGTTTCCGAAGGGCGCACCGCCCAAGGGTTCGACGTTGGGTCGCGTGATGCAATTCCGTGTCGGTGCGGCGGTGGCGGATGCCAGCTACAATCCGGCGACCGGTGCGGCGCTGCGTTCCGGCGCACAAAGCATTGTACGCTTGGCGAACCCAGCGACCGGTACCACGAACGTTGTGCCGTCTAAGACGCGTTTGATGACGTTGAATGAAGTGATGGGCATGCCGCAAACGGTTGCCGATCCGGTCACTGGCGTGATGACGGCATATCCTGGCGGCCCGCTGGAAATCTTGGTCAACAACACCAAGTGGTCGGGGCAATCGACACGTCCGAATAATGATTTCACGCCGATCACTGTGAATGGCACCACCATCGCGTATTCGGAATTACCAAAAGAAGGTGATACCGAGATTTGGGAAATCGTGAATATCACCGCCGATGCGCATCCGATCCATCTGCATCTGGTGCAATTCCAATTGTTGAGCCGTCAGGGGTTTAATACCAATAATTACAACGCCGCGTATGCCGCTGCGTTCCCGACCCTGCTGTTCCAACCTGCGTATGGTCCACCGAGGGATTATGACGCCGCGAAGAACGCATTGTCCGGCGGAAAATTCGGCGGTAATCCCGACGTCGCGCCGTTCTTGCAAGGCCCATTGAAATTGCCGTTGGCGCAAGAGGCCGGTTGGAAGGATACGATCATCATGTATCCCGGTGAAGTGACGCGCATTGCGGTGCGTTACGCGCCGACCGATCTGGCGCTCAACACCGCCGCGAGCAATTTGCACTATCCGTTTGATCCGAGTGGCGGCTTGCAATATGGCTATGTCTGGCATTGCCATATTATCGATCACGAAGACAATGAAATGATGCGGCCAAAGATGGTGCAATTGAATAATTTGGCGCCTGCGGCCGCGTTGCGTCGTTTTGTGAAAGGACTGAATTACTAAGCGAAGATTTTTTACAGTGGGTTTTTTGGGGCGTCTTCTAGACGCCCTTTTTTTTGCGAAAAATATTGCGCAGTTTTCTGCGCGCAGTTTGGAAAGGCGAGGAGACGACGTAGTGTTATAAACCTGGAGACAGTAATTGACCGCTACCGTTACCTCCAACGAATTGAACTTAAAATATTCGTAATTATTCAGCGCCCACCTGACAATGAATGTTGTAGGGTTCGATAAGCGTAGCGCATCCACCGATCGTTATCTGAATCGAGACTAGGCGAAACCCTGTGTTTGTTCTGCGTTCACATATAAAAGACCCCGGATTGCGCAAACAACGCTCAACTTAGGCTGAATAGATACGTTGAATATAAAATAAACCAGACTTCAAGTAATTGCATGAGTTTATGGGTTAATTCATGGTTAATCTTACATTCAGTTTTGTTTCACTGCAGGGACTTAAGTTGGTATCTAACGCCGATGAGGTGATTTTGATCTTGGAAACGCAAATTGTTTTCAGAAAAAATCATGACGCCTCGTGGGAATCCGCATGCGTCGCGTTAAAGATAATAAGACCGGGATATCCGTCGTCAATGCTCACAAATATCAGACACGCAAAGTAACGCTGAGTTAACCAGAGAGGACTCTGTCTGCTTCATGTCCCCAGCGTGGCGTATCCATGCAGCTCGCGTGGAGATGTCAGATAAATGCATTGGGGAGTAAACATGATTGATCCAGACGTCCTCTTTTACGATGATCAATTAATCAGGGGATTACCATGAAACTTAGATTCATGAAACAACGGGGGACATTGGGTGTACCGATGTCATTACTCGCGCTTGCGGTGTGTACGCAAGCGACTGCAGCGCAGTCGCCGCAAGTGCCGCTGGCAGGTAATTTGGTACCGATGTTTGCGCAACCGATGCCGACGTTAAGCACGCAGGCAGGTGGCACGATCGCGACGGTCAACGGCAATGCGCCGCTGACTGTGCGCATGTGTGAATTTGATTCCACCATTTTGCCTCCGGGCACACCGTTGGCGGCAGGCGCGACGGGCAAATCGCGCGTGTGGGGCTACGCCGCAGCGGCGGCCTGTCCGACCGCGGCGCAAGACACTTATATCGGACCGGTGATCGTGAATACGCGCGGCACACCGACGCAGGTGACCTGGGTCAACGAACTGGGGCACAGCGACACCACTGGCGTGTTGGCGTATAAATACAATACCGATCAAACCCTGCACTGGGCCGATCCCACAAATAATTCGGCGAATGACTGCCACATGAGCGGCGTAGTACCCGCATTTGGCAGTAACTGCGCGCAGAATTATTCCGGGCCTATCCCGGCGGTGGTGCACTTGCACGGCGGCGAGGTGCCGCCGGAAATCGATGGTAATCCGTTGGCCTATTTCGCGAGTAACGGCGCGTTTCGCGGGCCTGCGTATTATTCATCCGCCGCAGGCGTAAACAGTGCGACCTACAACTACCCCAACACGCAAGAGGCGGGGGCGTTTTGGTTTCATGACCATACGTTGGGCGTGACGCGTCTGAACGTGAACGCAGGTTTGGCCGGGGTTTATTATCTGCAAGACCCTGCGCAAACATTGCCTGCAAATTTACCAACACCGGCGCAGACCATTCCTATCGTGTTGCAAGATCGCAGCTTCGATGATAATGGTCAGTTATATTTTCCGGGTGACTCCTCGGGCGGTGTGTTGTCCAGCCCGAATCCCGATCACCCGTACTGGGTACCGGAATTCGTCGGTGACGTGAACGTCGTCAACGGAAAGGCGTGGCCGTTTTTTAATGTGCAAAGACAGCGCTATCGTCTGTTGTTCTTGAACGGCTCCAACGCGCGCACCTACAGCTTGTTGTTGAAGACCGCGCGCGGCAAGGGCGTGGATATGTGGGTCATTGCGACCGACGGCGGTTATCTCGACACCCCGGTCAAGATCAATGGCGAGCGTCGACAGACGTTGAACATCAT
>JAOUGF010000288.1 GCA_029857925.1 Gammaproteobacteria bacterium | reverse complement strand
CGATACATAACTCACTTTATTCCACGCGTGCCTTGGCCAATTCGGCACGCATCGCGGCGACAACGCTGTCATAACGATGCGCATCGCTGGGCTTACCCGCGCCAAATATCGCAGAACCCGCGACAAAGGTGTCCGCCCCCGCCTCGGCGATTTCACGAATATTATCCACCTTCACACCGCCGTCGATTTCCAACCGGATCGGTCGCCCGGACGCGGCAATGAGTTTGCGCGCCTCACGCAATTTCACCAGTGTTTCGCGGATGAAGCTCTGGCCGCCGAAGCCGGGATTCACAGACATCAACAACACCATGTCCACCTTATCCATCACGTACTTAAGATAATCCAGCGAGGTTGCGGGATTAAACACCAACCCAGCCTTGCAACCTTCGGCCTTAATCAATTGCAACGTGCGATCAATATGCTCGCTGGCTTCCGGATGAAAGGTGATATAACTTGCCCCCGCCTTCGCAAAATCTGGAATAATGCGATCGACCGGTTTCACCATCAGGTGCACGTCTATCTCCGCCTTCACCCCATGCTTGCGCAAGGCCTCGCACACCAATGGGCCGATGGTGAGATTGGGGACATAGTGGTTATCCATCACGTCAAAGTGTACGATATCTGCACCTGCGTGTATGACATTCTGAACTTCCTCACCTAGGCGCGCAAAATCAGCGGACAAGATCGAGGGGGCAATTTTGAAATCGCGCATTGTTTAACCTCTGCTAGAGTGGAACACGCCCCGCTGTGGGCAAGGGCCAAAGGTGGGCACTTTAACCGATATGAAGAATTTTTGCACCCGTCGCACCTATCAACGTCAGGGCCATAATCACGTCTTAATGGCCATTGTGGTGTTATGGCTTTGGAGTGGATTGGCGTGGGCATCCCATGACTTGGAACGGGAACGCGCGTGGGCGACACGTCTAGAGGCGGAGATTCCCGCCGCGCAACGTATATGGCTGGGCGCGGCGGCTGAGCGCCATTTGGCGCTGTATTTAGCGGCAACCCAAACCCCGATCGGGGCGGTGATCCTGTTGCACGACGCCGGTAGTCACCCTGACCAAGGGGCGGTGATCGCGCCCTTGCGTCATCAATTGCCTGCCTTAGGATGGTCGAGTATGGCGTTGCAAATGCCACTCCCCGACACTGACGCGCGACCCGCCAATTATCCCGCGTTATTAACAACGGCGTATGCGCGCATTGCCGCCGCCATCGAGTATTTACACACACAAAAGGTGTCGATTATCGTGATTAGCGGGTACGGATTAGGGGCGTGGATGGCAACCAATTTTTTTGTTACGCAAACTAAGTATCATGATGATATCGCCGGCCTGGTGTCCATAAGCATACCGAGCTGGCCAGACCTCAGTCCCGGCATGGACACCTCACGTTTGCTTGCCCAGATAAAAATTCCGCGGCTGGACGTCTTTGCGGAGCTCGATTTGCCCGAGGTGCGCCGGTATGCGCCTGACCGATTGAATTCCGCGCGTCAAACGAGCACTGCGGAACTGACCAAAAAGGACACACCTTCCTTTAGTGTCCACAGCCTGCATAGCCAGGTCCTCACCCGCCGCAAATACGGAGCGGACGGTTTTCGCCAACGCGTGATCCCTGGCGCAGATCATTTTTACACCGGCCAGAATGACGCCTTATTCAAAGCGATCTCAGGTTGGCTCAACGCCTATTGGCGCTCTACTGCGGCGGAAATAAAATCACCAAAACCCGCGTCCGCTGACACCGGCTCAATCCCAAACGCCCGTCAATAACATTTAAAGTCGGAGATTACTCGTGCTGTCACGCTACATTAAATGGATCGTCCTTTGCCTAGCGGTCACGTATCCACTGACAGGGGATGCCTCTAGATATCAAATCTTTGACCTTGGTATCGATTTTCACGCGGTCGCCATTGAAGAAGTGCGTTACAAAGATGGTAGCCAGGCGAATATCATAAACGTGCGCGTGGCGGGCAATATAAACAATCAAGCTGTTTACAGTGAACAATTACTCGACATCCCGGCCAACGGCGGCGGCACCATCGGGTTTAAGCCACCGGTTGTATTGGCGCTTAACGTGTCTGATATCGCAAATCCTACAACCACCCTGTTCACCGCGACTCAAAGCCATGCGACAGCTATGAACATAAATGGCACGGTGGTCGGGTGGATCGTCGATGCCAGCGGCAAGGAATACGGCGCCTATTGGAAGATTGAAAGCGATGGTGTACAACGCTTGCACGTGTTGAATCCACACCCCAGCGACGCAGGTCGCCAAGTATCCGTACGCGCCTACAGCATCGACAATCGGGATAATATCGTCGGCTATTCTTCTTATATTGACGCCAGCTCTGGATTGTTCCGCCGCCCGATGGCCTGGCAATATGACAGCGCGACAGGCAGCGGACTGTACAAACCAAAAGACCTCGGAAACCCGATCACCGGCAACAAAGACGCGGCTGGCAATGACATTCGTTTTTTCAGTTTTGAATCTACTACACGCCAGGGCGTGGCCTTAAAGATACGCGAAGGTTTCGCGGTTGGCCTTTGGAAAAATCCAAAAAATAACTACCCCACCCCGGTAATCTGGAACATTGACGGCGTAGACATCGATGCGTTTAGTGAAATATTACAGAGTTTTCGCAACAAAAACACACGAGCGATTGTGAGTGACTTAGTCGCCGCGAATTACGTCGTCGGCTGGACAGTGGATTCATTGCTTGAAGGTATAACTAACGAAGACCAGCTCTACTCCATCGCGTTGGAAGAAACGAACTTCAATTCCTTGGTCACAAATCGTAAGGCCGCGCGTTGGTTTGCAATAACAAGACAGGTACCCGGCACTACACGTATAGAAGTTACGGGTTATGACATGCTTGAGGATATTGGAAATCTGGGCGTAGCCGACGCGGTTAAAATTACCGCGCTGTCGCCGAGTAATTTTCGATTTGGCGGTTCTGCGGTATTACCCACCCCTACCGCACATGCACAAGCCATTTTTTATAGTTCACAATGTGGCTTACAAAATGCCAATCACCTCCACAACACGCAAGATACAACCAGAACCGCATGGGACCTCACCGCCATCACATCGATGAGCAGCCTAAGCATCACCGACAAAGTCGCAAATGTATATGACGCTTGGTTTGCCGGTTTGGGTACTGATCTGACCAATCCATCAACAAATCACGGCTTTGTGATGATGCCTGCAAGCATCCCTTTAGACTTATCGGTCACTATTACCGCCTCTGCGCGGAGTTTAATTGTAGGCGAAAATCTCACCTACACGATAACTGTCACCAATCGAACGCAATCACCCACCGACCGCGCGACCTGTGTGAACGTAGAATTTATAAATCCATCTGGATTTACCGTAACGGATGCCACTTCATTTCGCGGCACGTGCGAAATATCCTTCGCCAAAACGAATTGTTTGATCCCGGATATTTTGAATGGCGAACAAGGCACGATCGTATTGAAGGCTACGCCGCGTCCTATGCTTGCCGATCGGAACGACAATATCGCGGTTGTCAAAGTATCTTCATCAGAAACCGGCTATAATTTCAATCGCGACTTTCCCACCAAACCGGATAGCTTCCCTTACGACTTGGACGACACAAATAATATCGCACAGATCGCCACCGACGTTAAACGCGAAGGTTGTTTCATTGCTACCGTCGCCTATGGTTCATACCTCACACCGCAGGTTCAGGAATTGCGCGTATTTCGGGACAGCGTACTCATGACAAATGCAGTCGGTCGATGGTTGGTAGATCGTTATTATCAGTTTTCACCGTCGGCTGCGCAATGGATACAAGGCCGCCCTTGGGCGCGCACCACAACACGCGTATTATTGACGCCCACCGTCTACGCGATATTGCATCCGCTTTGGACACTTGCAATCGTATTGCTTACGCTTATGATTGGAGCATTATTTCAGCGA
>JAOUGF010000287.1 GCA_029857925.1 Gammaproteobacteria bacterium | reverse complement strand
CGGGCGAAAACTCATCCCCCAACACGACCTGTCCTTGAAAACGTCCAAATTCCAGTTTGTAGTCCACCAATAATAGACCGGCGTCTAAAAACAACTTCTTGAGGATATCGTTGACTTTATAGGTCAATTCACGCATACGCACGACCTCGGCGTCCGTCGCCCAACCAAACGCGCGGATGTGCGAATCGTTGATCATCGGGTCGTGTAACGCATCGTTTTTCAGAAAAAATTCGAACGTGGGCGGGTTTAATTCCAAGCCTTCCGCGACCCCCAATCGACGACACAAACTGCCCGCCGCGATGTTGCGCACCACGCACTCGATTGGCATCATCGTCAAGCGCTTTACGAGGGCCTCTTGATCCGACAGAAGGCGGATAAAATGGGTGGAAACGCCGCCCTGTTCCAGCTTTTGCATAATAAACGCGTTAAATTTATTGTTCACCATGCCCTTGCGATCCAGTTGTTCCACCTTTTCACCGTCAAAGGCCGACGTATCATTGCGGAACAACATAATCAACTGCTCGGGTTGGTCGGTCTCATAGACCGATTTCGCCTTACCCGCGTAAAGTTGCTTACCTTTCGTCGTCATACAACCACCCTATAAGAAATGTTCAATCAATGCCGTTGGTTACAATAATTGCGATTGCAAGCGCGCCAATATGTCACGCGCAAACGCCGAGGTGTCCGGCTTGTCGCCGCTATCCAACACCACGACGCGCGATTTTTCACCTTCACCGGTCACTTTCAGGCTAAATTGTTTTTGCTGCGCAGGACGTGGTTCCTTCATCCCGCTTTCTTCACGCTTGTCCTTCATCTCTTCGGTGCGACTACGCACTCGGTAGATTCCTTGGTCACGCAAGCTGTCCACGATGACATAGCCCTCGCGTTCCATCGCCAAGCCAACCCGCGTCCAAGCGCGTTTCAACGGTTCATTCAACAACAACACGACCGCCTCACGATCCAATTTTACGTTGGCCGCCGCGACTTGAGCCGCTGCTTGCTCTGCCAGCTGTCTGGAGCGTGCCTTATCCAAACTCAAATATTCCAACAAATAACCGAGCACCTCGGCCTCTAACTCGGGGTCACTGATGCGTGGACCCCATACATTAACGGTCTCACCTTGTACAAAGGCTTGTTGGATGCCTCGATGGGTAAGGTAGAGATTCGTAACCCCCGCCGTTTGTCCCGCCTCTACGCGTACACGAAACTTGTCTAGCGCAAATTTCCCCGATTTATTTTTGACCCAATCCGTTTCCATGACGCCCATGCCCGGTGACTCCCACGCGATTACCACATCGCGATCCAACCAAAACTGACGCACGCGCTGCCATAGGCGTTGCGCATCGGCATGAAATTCCAAATATTGCACCCCGCCGTCGCGCACCAGCCGTACGCTGTCGCCATCACTGAGGCTGACTTCCCGTGCGACTAAGGCGCCGAATCCGGGAATTTCATAGGTTGTATCTTCCACCGGTTTAGTCAAATCAGGCGGAATTTCCAGGTCAGAAATCGTTTTGGCCCGTTGGTACAGACCACCCTTAGTCGCACACGCCGCCATCAGCGCGACACTACACACTAACGCCACACGCGCGCCTACACTTAAAATTTTAATCATGGTTTATTTGCTCACGCGTTATTTAAAGACAACCGGCCAATTTAAGTCCATTGCGCACCCGCTCATGATGGGGCTGCGAGAGTTCAGTCAAAGGCAAGCGTAGCGTCGGGCCTATCATGCCCATTTCCGTCAACGCCCATTTTACAGGGATGGGATTGGCCTCTAAGAATAACACTTTATGGAGTTCTTCCAACGGTCGATTAATTTCGCGCGCGGCGGCGATGTCCCCTCGCAACGCGGCATCCATCGCCATCGCCATCGCGTGTGGCGCGACGTTGGCGGTCACCGAGATCGTGCCCTTGCCCCCGGCGGCCACCACATCGACATTGATCGCATCTTCCCCGCTAATGATATCCAGTTGCTTACCACAGCGCGCGACCAATTCTTTGATGCGTTCCATATTCCCGGACGCTTCTTTAATACCCACAATATTGGAAATGCCCGCCAAGCGTTCCACCGTCGTCGGCAACATGTCGCAGGCGGTGCGTCCCGGCACATTGTATAAAATTTGCGGGATAGGCACGGCCTCTGCGATGGCTTTATAGTGCCGATAGAGGCCTTCCTGCGTGGGTTTATTGTAATACGGGGTCACTAGCAAACACGCATCTACACCCGCTTGCAGTGCGCATTCGGTCAACGCGATCGCCTCCGCCGTGGCATTTGCGCCAGTGCCTGCGATCACCGGGATACGCCCCGCGACCTTGGCCACGAAGTGACGTAATATCGCACAATGTTCGTCAAAATCCAGCGTGGAAGACTCCCCCGTGGTACCCACCGCAACAATCGCGTGCGTACCTTGAGCGATATGCCACTCAATCAAACGATCTAAGGCCGCAATGTCTATCGACCCGTCGGTTTGCATTGGGGTGACCAAGGCCACCATGCTGCCATGAAACATGTAAACTCACTCCGTCGTTGCGCGCACTGCGCATGGTAATAGCCAATCACTACGCTGACAAGGGCCAGCCACAACAAACCCCAGTTTAAAGACGACCCTAATTGGCGTATTATGCCGTGAATCAGGGACGATATACAGGCTTTACGCGCGTCCCCCCCTTTATTCCTCATACCGGAGCACGCATGACCCTCGCCATTGACAGCCCCGTCCCCGCATTTGAACTCCCTTCGACCAGCGGCGACCTGTTTCGTTTGACTAGCGCCCAGGGCAAACATATTGTCCTTTATTTTTACCCCAAGGACGATACCCCCGGCTGTACCCTGGAAGGCCAGGGCTTTACACAACACGCCGCTGACTTTGCCAAGGCCAATACCGTGGTGCTTGGCATCTCGCGCGACGACATCGTCTCACACAATAAATTTAAGGCTAAATACGGGTTTTCTTTTGAATTATTGGCCGATGTAGACGAAAAAGTCTGCCAATTATTCGACGTCATAAAAGAAAAAAACATGTATGGCCGTAAGGTTATGGGCATTGAACGCAGCACCTTTCTGATCGACCGCCAAGGTGTGTTGCGTAAGGAATGGCGCAAGGTCAAGGTGGATGGCCATGTCGAAGAGGTGCTGGAGGCCGCACGCGCACTGGGTTAACGCAACCCAAACGCGTTGGCGCACCCCAGCGCCAAGCGCGCAGCCACGCACGACAGCTCGCGGCCCTACTGGATACCGGCATACGTTTTGCGGTATCGTGTAAACCACAGGCAGCCAAATAGGATTATTGAGTGGTCACCTCTAAACACACCGGCAAACGACTCTTTGTTCTTGATTCCAACGTTTTGATGCACGACCCCGCCTGTATGTTCCGCTTTCATGAACACGATGTCTATGTGCCGATGATGGTATTGGAGGAACTCGACGGGCACAAACGCGGAAATTCGGAAATCGCGCGCAATACGCGGCAGGCCAGTCGTTTTATCGAAGACATCATTAAAGGTGCGACACAAGAAGACATTAAAAACGGATTACCGCTGCCCGCACCACAGACCGGCAACTTCAAAGCAGGCAAGCTGTTTATCCAAACCGAACCGCTTACGCTTGAAGTGCCGAATATACTGCCCGGCAATAAGACCGACAATTCCATCCTTGGCACCGCGCTGGCATTGCGCAAGCACCTGCCCAAAACCGACGTCGTATTGGTCAGCAAAGACATCAATATGCGCATCAAGGCGGCGGCCTTGGGCATCCCGGCGGAGGATTTTTACAACGACCAAGTCCTCGATGACGTCAATCTGTTATATACCGGCGCCACCGTGTTACCGGCGGATTTTTGGGATAAACAGCGTAAGGACATCAAGACCTGGCATGAAAACGGGCGCACGTTTTACGAGATCACCCATGAGCAAGCCAATGCGTGGTATCCCAATCAATAT
>JAOUGF010000286.1 GCA_029857925.1 Gammaproteobacteria bacterium | reverse complement strand
GCAGATGCCGCCGCATACGACCAACGTCTCACCGATTTACATAAAAAACTCGATCAACTGGAGGTCAACCTCCGGCACGCGCCGTTTTATAATGGCGCGCACTTCAGCCTCATCGACTGCGCCTACGCGCCGATGTTTATGCGTTTGGATCTATTGCAACAACGCCATGACATCGGAGTGTACGACGCTACGCGCCCCAAGGTCTCGCAATGGGCCGCGGCTTTACGTGCGCGTCCTTCGGTCAGTGGCTCGGTGATCCCTCAATTTGCGGAAAAATTCCGCGCCTACCTTTTAAAAACAAACACCTATGGCGGCAAATTGTTCGCTTAGCGGTCACAGCACGTGCAATACGTTCTCGGGTGGGCGGCCCACCGCCGCCCTTTTTCCGTCTACCACGACCAGCGGTCGCTCGATCAACACCGGATTCTGCACCATGGCCGAAATCAACTGCGCTTCGGAGAGTTTTGGGTCGTCTAATTTAAGTTGTTTGTAGACATCCTCTTTAGTACGCATCAATTCGCGCGGCGACGCCATCCCGAGTAGCCCCAGAATTTTTTTAATCTCCTGTGCGGTCGGTGGTGTTTTGAGATATTCAACGACCTGCGGCTCGGGCGCCTTGGATAAAACTAACTGCAGCGTTTCTCGCGATTTGGAGCAACGCGGATTATGGTAAATCACCACCAGCATACGGCCTCCTTCTTAATGCGCGTGACAAAAAAAAGCCGCGAACAACGCGGCTTTCAAACGACTGATGAGCAAAAACGTTTAGGCGTCGGTCTTTTTATTCACGGCCGCGTCGGCGACCGCTTCTTTGGTGATCTTTTGCAATTCACCGCGCTCAAATAATTCCAGCGTGATATCGCAACCACCGACGAGCTCCCCTTTGATATAGATTTGCGGAAAGGTCGGCCAATTGGCATAACGCGGTAGATTTTGGAAAATCTCAGGGTCTTCCAACACGTTCACATAACTGAATTCCACGCCGCAGGCGCGTAGGGCCTGGGCCGCACGGCTGGAGAAGCCGCACATCGGAAACTGGGGTGTACCCTTCATGTAGATCATGATCGGATTACCTTCCACCTGGGTCTTGATACGCTCTAACACATCCATTCTAAAAACCTCAAAATATCAATTTGTTACAAAAATACTGAGCGAAACGCTTAGGACGCGTGCGCCAGACCCCTAGCCTAAACGCAATCGACATTGCGTTGCAACCATAATTCCAAAAGGGCAAGGTGCCACAATTTGCTACCTTTTATACGGGTAAAGTGCTGCTCTGGCTCCGCCAGCAGCTTGTTTACATAGACACGATCGTACAGCCCGCGTTCCCTACATGCCCGAGTTTCTAACACGTCCCGCATAAAGTTATAGGCTGGACCACGTACATATTTCAAGGCCGGCATCGGAAAATATCCCTTGGGTCTATCGATGACCCCCTCCGGAAGGATGCCACGGGCCAGACGCTTAAGCGGAAATTTACCGTCATCCTGCAGCTTTAGGTCGGGCGGCATCTGAAACGCCAATTCCACCAAATGGTGATCAAGAAACGGCACCCGCGCCTCCAGGCCCCAGGCCATCGTCATATTATCCACACGCTTCACAGGGTCGTCCACGATCAACGTGGTGGTGTCCATGCGCAATACCCTGTCCATAAAGGTATCGGCCCCCGGCTCTGCCAGTAAAGAGGCGACCAGGTTCGCGGTATGGTCGTCGCCACGATAAGGTGCCGCAACCGTGTGTAAATATTCGTCATGGTCGCGGTCAAAATAATGGCTTCTAAAACGCTCCAAGTCGCTGCCTGCCGCGCGCTCCATCTGGGGATACCAGAAATAGCCCCCAAACACTTCATCCGCCCCTTGACCGCTCTGCACGACCTTGACCTCACGCGAGACCCTTTCGGCCAGTAAATAAAACGCCACCGCATCTTGACCCACCATGGGCTCCGCCATCGCGTCCACGGCCTCGGGCAAGCGCGTCAGAACCTCGTCATTGGGGATCACAAACTTATGGTGTTGGGTGTGATACCGCGCGACCACCTGGTCAGAAAACTCAAATTCGCTGCCCTTTTCTTCCGGCTGATCCTCAAAACCAATAGAAAATGTACGCAAATCCTCGACCCCGGCCCGCACTAATAATGCGACCAGTAGGCTGGAATCCAGTCCGCCGGACAATAATACGCCGACCGGTACATCGGCGATGCTGAGGTGGCTTTGTACGGCCTTTTGCAACGCCTCGCCGACCATTGCCACCCATTCCTCCGCGCTGTGCGCCACGGGCGGCCTGCGCGCCTCCAGAGCCCAATAGCGACGCAGATGATGACGCCCTTCACGGTCAACGGTAAAGGTGTTTGCAGGGGGCAATTTGCGCACCCCCTTCAAAATGGTGCGGGGCGCGGGAACCACCGCGTGCAGCGTAAATTGATGATGCAGCGCGACGGTGTCGATCGCGCTATCGACCCCGCCCGCCGCCAGTAGCGCTTGCACATTAGACGCGAACAGGAAGCGATTTGCAGTGAACGTATAGTAAAGCGGCTTTATTCCTAGCCGATCACGCGCGAGAAACAGACGTTTGCGTTGCATCTCCCACACCGCGAACGCGAACATGCCTTGCATGTGTTCAACACAGGCCTCCCCCCATTCCGCGTAGGCCTTCAGGATGACCTCGGTATCGCCGTCAGAGTAAAAGTGATAACCCTTTTGTAACAATTCTCGGCGTAATGCAGGGTAATTGTACAACGTACCGTTAAACACCAAGGCCAGACCCAGCTCGGCATCGACCATAGGCTGGTTGGAACGTACCGACAAATCGATGATCGCGAGTCGTCTATGACCGAACGCCAGCGCACCGTCGCTATAGGTTCCGCCATGATCCGGCCCGCGCCGTCGCAATTTTTCCATCATGCGTGTCAATGCCCCAAGGTCTGGCACGCCGCCGTCTAAACGTAATTCGCCACAAATACCACACATATATTTACCGCAGTGTCGAAAATCCTGCCTCAGTATAACGGGAATAACGGCGAAACGTTAGCGGGGGCGCCACCGCGCAAAACGCTAATCCCAATGACGCGGCGCGGGTCCGGAATATTCGATGCGCGTACAACGCAACGGAAAGACCTCGCCGGCGGGACGCTGTTTATTTTCGAGATAAATTGGTGCCATGCCGGCGGTAAAGCACAATCCCATAAAAAACACGTACTCATCCATGCTGAAACCCAAATCCGCGCCGATGGCGGCGTCCAGACCCGAGATATTCATGTGATAACGCCAGCGCCCGTGCAACAAAATGTGTTCGACGCGAAACGCGAGTTGCACATGCGGGCCGTCAAACATGCCGACTTCTTTCAACAAGCTACTCATAAACGGGATACGCTCATCGGTGCGATACAACGGCCTGCCATAACCCCCTATCATGCGCCGCGCGTCCAATTCTTTCTTAATATAGGCCTCCAACGACTCACCTTGATCGACCGCGTGGCGCGCACGCTGAATAAAATCGATCGCATGGGTATTGGCTTGGTGACCGTAAATGCGGGCCTCGGACACCGCCGTCGCGGCCCCCAGCGCGAGCGTCGATGTGGAACGCGCAGTGGCCGCCAACGCGACCACTCGATTGTTCCATATCCTAGGGTCTGGATAGCTCGTACCGGTCCAAATCGCCTGCAACACGCGCATTTGCCCGGCGGTGAAACGTCGGCCGGTGATTGCAAACAAATACAAACTCATCCAATCCATATCCGCCAAATCGCGATGCAAGTCTGCGCCGCGAAAAATGACGCGATCTCCTGCGTACCACTTACCTGCGTCGGTCACCAGAAGACGCTCGGCACGCTCTAGATTCACCTGTGTTTTCATAGCTGCGCCACGCACTCTACAGTTGCGTTGACCTCCTCCTCACCGACATCGACATCTTTTAACTTTAAAACTTCGTTAAAAAATGGAAAGTGCTTCCAACCCAAGGACTCT
>JAOUGF010000005.1 GCA_029857925.1 Gammaproteobacteria bacterium | reverse complement strand
AACGGTATTGTTGCTTTCGACATTACTCCGCCTGTCACTCAATATTGCGTCAACACGCGTAGTGTTGCTTCATGGTCACGAAGGCACCGATGCTGCAGGTCGGGTTATTGAGGCGTTTGGGGAGTTCGTCATAGGTGGTGACTATGCGGTAGGATTTGTCGTATTCGCTATTTTAGTAATCATTAACTTTGTCGTAGTTACAAAAGGCGCGGGCCGAGTATCTGAAGTATCTGCGCGCTTTACGTTGGACTCTATGCCTGGCAAACAAATGGCGATAGACGCCGACCTGAATGCCGGCGCAATTAGTCAGTCAGAGGCACAAACGCGTCGTCAGGAGGTAATGCAAGAAGCAGATTTTTACGGATCCATGGACGGTGCCAGCAAATTTGTTCGAGGTGATGCCATTGCGGGCATACTAATATTATTTATCAACCTGATCGGTGGCGTAGCGGTAGGTACTCTACAACATAATTTGTCTTTTGGTGACGCCGCGACAATATACACTTTGATGACGATTGGCGATGGCCTGGTGGCGCAAATTCCTTCGCTAATACTATCAACTGCGACTGCGATTATTGTTACTCGTGTGTCCTCAGAACAAGATATGGGAGGTCAAATGGCCACTCAATTGGTCGCGAATCCAAGGACACTTGTGATTACCGCGAGTATTATCGGGGGACTGGGATTGGTACCAGGTATGCCAAATATCCCGTTTTTATTGTTGGCAGGTGTTTTAGGCTTTGGTGCGTGGCAGCTCTTTAAAAAGAGAAGGATTGCCGCTGATGCTGCGGTGCAGCCGAAACAAGAACTACCACCACCCGCTGCGCAAACGGAGCCTTCTTGGGAGGACATTGGGCTGGTAGATCGTATCGGATTGGAGGTCGGATATCGCCTGATATCGTTAGTAGATCGGGCGCAAGGCGGACAACTTATGCCAAGAATTAAAGGCGTTAGAAAAAAAATATCTCAAGAACTGGGCTTTCTAATCCCTTCAGTACACATAAGGGACAATCTGGAGTTGAAGCCAAACGCGTATAGAATTACGTTACACGGCGTGCCGATCTCTGAGGCCGAAGTTTATCCCGATCGCGATCTTGCTATAAATCCGGGTCAGGTATATGGTGAGTTAGAGGGTATCCGAACTATTGATCCTGCATTTGGATTGGCGGCGATTTGGGTAGAAGGGAGATTGAGGGATCAGGCAGCGACACTAGGTTATACCGTAGTGGATTGCGGAACTGTCATCGCGACACATCTAAGTCAATTATTACAGAGTCATGCGCATGAGTTACTGGGGCGAGAAGAGGTTCAGCAATTACTAGAATCCCTCGCAAAAACAGCGCCGAAACTGGTTGAAGGATTAGTGCCTGACACGTTACCCATCGGTACCATAGTCAGAGTTTTGCAGAATCTGTTAGAAGAAAATGTCCCAATACGAGATATGCGGTCAATTGTAGAAACGTTGGCCGAAAAATCTACAAAAAATAAAGACGCGGCGTACTTAACTGCTGCAGTACGGGTGGCTCTGAGTCGTTCTATCATTCAACATTTTAACGGTTTGGCGGAGCAAATCCCGGTGATTACGCTGGAGCCTTCACTGGAACAGATATTGCAGCAGAGTGTAAGCGTAGTGGATGAAGGTGGCATTTCTATCGAGCCAGGACTTGCGGATCGGCTACACACAGCGCTAATAGAAGCGGTTCAGCGAGTTGAAGCAGCTGGACAGGTCGCCATGCTATTAGTTTCCGCCGCGATACGACCAATGCTTGCACATTTCGCAAAACGATCTGTACCGAATTTGCATGTAATCGCCTATAACGAAATACCGTCCAATAAGCAAGTTAAAATAGTAACTACGGTGGGTCGGTAGAAATCTGCAAATTGTGTTGTGAGCGGTGAAACATAAATATGTAGGATATTTATCACATGAAGTTAAAGCGATTTTTCGCGCCGGATATGCGCCAAGCGATGAGTTTAGTGCGCGATCGAATAGGTCCGGACGCGGTCATCGTCGGCAATAAAACAACTTCCGAGGGGGTTGAAATTATTGTTGCAATTGAAGAACCCGAGGAAATTACCGAAAGTAAAATAGAAGAAAAAATGGATACTATTGGTGCAGGTGGTATTCGGCGTGTACCGATAAGGAATGAAACAGATAAGTTAGAAAGAGTTGAACATCCCCTGCGTAGTCGCCCAAAAGGCAACGCAAATAATTCTCCCCGCCAAAGTAATGACCTACCGCCATCGCCTGAGCGAATCAATGTTCGAAACATTGAGCGGGACCCATCTGTTGTGTCTAGCCCTCAAATATCGTCGAGCGTTGTCGAAGTGCAGGGTACATCTAACCGAGTTTCGCAAGATAACATCGTTGAGCAACGGGAAATATTCGATCAAGTGAAGTCAGAATTGCAAAGTTTGCGCAACCTGATACAAGCCCAGCTTGCTTCTAATACCATCGCAGACGCGATTAGATCCGAGCCTGAAAGACATGAGTTACTAAAAAATCTTTTGGAAATGTCATTTTCTCCTATGATTATACGCAGGCTATTTTCCGTCATTAGTGCAAAAAGCAGCGAACAAACATTTCCGCAAGTAAAGAGCTATTTGTCGAAATGGATGAGTAGTTATCCAGGTGATTTGTTAGACGACGGCGGAGTAGTCGCATTTGTCGGGCCGACAGGCGTCGGTAAGACAACATCCATCGCAAAACTCGCTGCGAAGTTTGTAATGCGTCACGGGAAGAATCAACTTGCGCTGATAAATCTTGACAACTATAGAATCGGTGCGTATGAAAATCTAAAGATATATGGCCGCATACTTGGTGTCCCTGCGCGTACCGCTAGCACAGTTACTGAATTACAGCAGATACTTAAGGAAAATTACGGAAAAAAACTAATTTTACTTGATACTGCAGGTGTCGGTCAACGGGATGGTCGTATTGATGAATTTTCAGGTTTTTTCAATGACGAGTCGTCGGCGATTAAAACCTGTCTTGTCTTGGCTGCGAATATTACAGGTTCAGTATTAAAAGAAACAATACAGAGATTTCAACCGAGATCGCTGAGCGGTGTGATTCTAACGAAGTTGGACGAGACAACCGCATTGGGTGCTATTCTCAGTGAGTTGATTTCGCAAAAATTGCCAGTGGCGTATATTGCGGACGGGCAACGAGTACCAGAGGATTTGCATCGTGCAGATCCATCTTACATTGTTGACTATGCATTTAATTTATGGAAACAGAATAAACAATGGTTAGAGAAAGATACTGTTGAATTGATGGCGGGTGGGTTTGCGCAGTACGTAGAAGAAAGATAACCGAATTCAAATTACTGAGGACATATCTTTAGTGAAATCAATACCGATCAGAACTATTGCTGTTACAAGTGGAAAGGGTGGCGTTGGGAAGACAAATGTCGCAGTGAATCTCGCAGTGGCGTTGGCGTTACAAGGAAAAAAAGTATGCATCCTAGACGCAGATTTCGGCCTAGCAAACGTGGACGTTTTGCTCGGATTGACGCCCAAATACAATTTGTCCCATGTGCTTATTGGGGAATTGGATATTTCCGACATTATTATAAAAGGTCCACAAGGAATATCCATAATTCCAGGGGGATCGGGTCTACAGTTTATGTCGCACCTCAGTGACATGCAGAGCGCAGGACTAATTCAAGCGTTTAGTGAATTAACATTAGATATGGACGTGTTGATAATAGACACAGGCGCGGGAATTTCCAGAAACGTAGGACATTTTTGCAGAGCCGCACAAGAGGTATTGGTGGTCGCGTGTGAGGAGCCTGCTTCTCTGACGGACGCTTATGCTATGGTGAAGGTATTAAGTCGGGAACACGGCGTAGCAAGCTGTAGGGTTCTGTCCAATATGGTTCAATCGGCTGCAAGCGGTCGAATATTATACGAAAAATTGGCGCAGACTGCGCTTAAGTTTATGGATATGCGCATCGAGTATGCAGGGCACATACCTTATGATGACCAACTAAAAAGGGCATTGCAAAAGCAGAAAAGTATAGTGGACGCCTATCCACGTAGTAAATCCGCGATAGCGTTTAAGAATCTGGCTTTGCGCGCCGATAAATGGCCATTGCCAGCGACGGCCGCAGGTCACTTAGAGTTTTTTGTCGAGCGGTTAGTCAAGGCGAGTCGCAGAAATCCGGAGGTAATTGTATGAATGGACTCGCGATTTACGCTGAGAGTCAAAAAGCGCTTACAGACGAAGAGATCGTTACAAAGCACGGTCCGTTGGTGAAGCGTATTGCGTATCACCTTATCAGTAGACTCCCGCCTAGTGTACAGCGCGATGATCTTATTCAAGCAGGTATGATAGGCCTGCTGGAGGCCTCTAGAAATTATGATGCGACTCAGGGCGCTAGTTTTGAAACCTACGCGGGAATCAGAATACGGGGAGCGATGTTAGACGAAATTCGCCGTAGTGACTGGGCACCGCGTTCTGTTCATAAGAAAGCACGGGTTGTCGCGGAAGCGATACGTACCATAGAACATCAAACTGGACGGGATGCGCGTGATCAGGAAGTTGCGGATAAGCTTGGGTTATCACTTAGTGAATATCACAAAGTCTTGCAAGACGGAGTCGGTTATAGAGTATTAAGTTATGAGGACATGGGCGCAGGGGATGACGATTTCATGGAAAGTTATGCGTCCCACCAAATGGGTCCCCTCGATGGCGTGCAACAGGATGATTTTAAGCGTAGTTTGGCCGAAGCTATTGCCAGTTTACCTGAGCGGGAGCGGCTGGTGATGGCGCTTTATTATGACGAAGAGTTAAATTTACGCGAAATTGGCGAGGTGCTTGGCGTTAGTGAGTCTCGGGTCTGTCAAATACACAGTCAAGCGGTGGTGCGTCTTCAGGCCAGAATGGCACACTGGAATAAACCTTAGGCTGATAGATGATTTTATAGAGGTTGCCGATCAGAAAACAAATACTACAACCTGTTATGTGTAGAGAACTGCGAAAAAATGGGTTTAGTCTTGTCTGATAAAGATCGTAAAAAATTACTTTTATGCCAACTACAAAGGTTGAAGCTAGAAAATAGATTTAACTTTTTTTAAGTATTGGCGACATATAGGATTGGAGTGCCAGTGACAACGTTACCTATGGAGGTCACACCTTGCACAAGAACATGAAAATATTGGTCGTTGACGATTTTTCGACGATGAGACGTATCATAAAAAATCTACTGCGAGATTTAGGTTATGCGAACGTCGATGAGGCAGATGATGGAGAACGGGCCCTACCCATGTTGAAGGCTGGGGCTTATGAATTTCTTATTACGGATTGGAATATGCCGGGTATGACCGGCATACAGTTGCTAAAAAACGTACGTGCCGACCCCAATCTAGTGACCCTTCCTGTGCTAATGGTGACTGCGGAACAAAAGCGTGAACAGATTGTGGAAGCGGCTGAGGCGGGAGTCAATGGTTACATTGTAAAACCATTTACTGCAACTACGTTGAAGGAAAAAATAGATAAAATATTCGAGAGAATCAACGCGACAAAGTTATAGGACGCACCGTTTTATGGACAATACAGATGTACTAGATTACCAACAAGGAAGGTTAAATCTAGCGAAAGATCTTGTAAACGCCCTGGAACAGGGTCGGTCTGACGATGCAGACATTATTGTGCTTAATATGGCTGGAATGCGTGAGTCATACCTATTTCAGGAATTAGGAAAGCTTACTCGGGAATTGCACGAAGCATTGAAGAATTTTATGCTGGATGATCGTATCGCGTCGATCGCCGTGGAAGACATGCCGGATGCGAGAGTGCGACTGAAACACGTTATAGAAATGACCGACCAGTCTGCAACCAGAACGCTAAATGCAGTAGAAGCCGCACTGCCGCTGTGTTCTACCCTTTTACAAACGTCGAAAGACCTTTCTGAGCAGTGGCAAAGGTTTACCAAGAGAGAGATGCAACCGGATGAATTTCGTGTGTTCGGAAAACACTTGGGCGACTATTTTAACAAAAACAACGATGAAATAGCGGCGGTTGAGGGTCACTTGAAGGACATATTGATGGCTCAGGACTTTCAAGATCTTACCGGGCAAATTATAAAGAAGGTAATACACCTGGTAGACGAAGTCGAAAAGAATTTGGTTAATTTGATTAAATTGGCAGGCGGAAAGCGTTTCTCAAACGGTTCTCAGGTGCCACTGCAAGAGGAACTTGCCGGGCCGCAAATACCGGGATTGGAATCCAGTTCAGCGGTAAAAGGACAGGATGAGGTGGACACGTTGTTGGCTAGTTTTGGATTTTAATGACGGATAGATTAACCTTGCAGGGACTGATACGTTGTTCGACGCTGATGATGAAATACTACAGGATTTTCTGGTAGAAGCTGGGGAGATACTTGAACAACTCGGTGAACAGTTAGTCACGCTCGAAAAACAACCGGAAGACAAAGAGCTACTCAACGCCGTATTTAGAGGCTTTCATACTATAAAAGGTGGCGCGAGCTTTTTAAACCTAACCAGCCTGGTAGAAATTTGTCATGTTTCTGAAGACGTCTTTAATCAATTAAGGCAGGGTGAAAGAAATGTCGATGCCCAACTGATGGATGTTATTTTAAGAGTATTAGATTCTTTAAATAACATGTTCAGTACGGTGAGATCTGGTGAAGAACCTAAGCCAGCGGATCGTGGACTTGTCAGTCAGTTAAAGGATTTGTTATCCAAGCAAGGTTCCGATAAATCCGGCGGCACACAAACCGTTACACATGCGCAGCCTCAATCTATTCCAGCCACAAGCACAACACCAATAGCAGGTGTTAGTGAACATGAAATGGCGGAGGTCATTCAGGCGATTAAATCAGAAATCAAAGGTAGCGGTGATAACATATCCGACTCCGAATTCGAGAATCTGCTAGACAACCTGCATGGTCAGGGTAAGGGTCCGACGGCGGAGCCAATGAAGATAGAAGAGAACGCCAGTGAGATTACGGAAGAAGAATTTGAAAAATTGCTGGATAAATTACAGCCTTCTGTTAAAACTTCACTGTCTGCAACTGAAGCAACAGGTGTTGTTGCATCCATACAAAAGAATACGGCAAGCGCTGAGTCCAACACTAAACCGATTCAAAAAGCAAGCAACGCTCCGGGCAATTCCTCGCCGCGGCCTGTCGACAGCGAAACCAAACAGGGCACGAAGAAAATAGAAGCGAAACAAGAGCAAGGTGGCGCAGATTCACAGGCGGAAACCACAGTAAGAGTGGACACGAAGCGCCTAGATGACATTATGAATATGGTTGGTGAATTGGTACTTGTACGGAATCGGTTGGTGACTTTGGAAAGCGCGTTGGGCAATGAAGAAGTAGCACAGGCTATTGGTAACCTGGATTTGGTTACAGCGGATCTACAAACCGCTGTCATGAAAACGAGAATGCAGCCCATAAAAAAAGTGTTCGGGCGATTTCCTAGGGTGGTAAGGGATTTGGCGAGGCATCTTGAAAAAGAAGTGATTCTGGAGATGCAAGGCGAAGAAACCGATTTAGATAAAAACCTTGTTGAAGCGTTAGCAGACCCGTTGGTACACTTGGTCAGAAACGCCGTTGACCATGGCATAGAAATTCCGAAAATAAGAGAGGCAGCAGGAAAGTCACATGCAGGCCATCTCTTGCTTGCTGCAGAGCAAGAAGGTGATCACATTCTTTTAATCATAAGTGACGATGGCGGAGGCATGGACCCCGCTGTGTTGCGTGATAAGGCGGTTGAAAAAGGAATTATGGATATAGACGCCGCTGCAAGACTGACTGACAAAGAATGCTTTAGCCTAATTTTTGCACCAGGTTTTTCAACCAAACAACAGATATCCGACATTTCAGGTCGTGGCGTCGGGATGGATGTAGTTAAAACACGCATTACACAACTTAATGGCACCGTAGATATCGAGTCTAAAAAGGGCGAAGGAACAAAAATTATCATTAAAGTTCCACTTACGCTTGCGATTATGCCGACATTGATGGTGATGTTGGGACAGCAGATATTCGCTTTTCCACTAGTAAGTGTAAATGAAATATTTAACTTGGACTTGAAGAAAACAAAAAGTATAGACGGCCAGAAAGTGGTGATGATTAGGGAAAAGGTGTTACCGATTTTTCAGCTGAAAAACTGGCTGGTTGATAAGACAAGCAATGATAACTATACAGATCATGGTCATGTCGTTGTAGTAAATGTTGGAAATCACAAAGTAGGATTTGTAGTTGAGCAACTGATTGGTCAAGAAGAAGTGGTCATTAAACCGCTTGGTTCATTGTTACACGGTGTAGCCGGGCTCGCAGGTGCAACGATCACCGGAGATGGTAGAATTGCATTGATTCTCGACGTGCCAAGTTTAATACGTGCACACGCAAAGAGGCGTTGAGGGCGGTATATGACGATCAAAGTGCTTATCGTAGATGATTCAGGTTTTTTTAGACGCAGAATTGCCGATATCTTGAACGGTGACAGTCAGATAGAGGTTATAGACACTGCGGAGAACGGTTTAATCGCGGTAGAGAAAACACTCAAACTTAAGCCCGACGTTGTTACCATGGATATTGAAATGCCTGTGATGGACGGTATTACGGCCGTAAAAAGAATAATGGCGGTGGCGCCAGTTCCGATATTGATGTTTTCTTCGTTAACGACGGAGGGTGCAAAAGCAACTTTTGAGGCGTTGGAGGCCGGCGCAGTTGATTATCTACCAAAGCGATTCGAAGATATTTCGAGTGACCACAATCTAGCGAAGCAAATGCTAAGAGATAAAGTTAGAGAAATAGGTCTGCATGGTAGAAAAGCGCTGCTCAAACCTTCTCCTTTGCCAAACCATGTGAAAGTGATTGAAAAGAAATTCTCTGATGCATCTGTCAGAAAGATACCAGAACCATTGGTGAAAGAAAGTTCAAAGTCGACGCATCCGCAATCATTGGAAAAGTCCACTGACGGGATGAAAGTTGTACACAGTTCTTGGCATGGACTAAACGACATATCCGCAGTGGCGATAGGTACATCGACAGGTGGCCCAGTAGCGTTGCAGTCGGTTTTAACTCATCTACCAGAAAAGTTTTCCAAGCCAATATTACTCGTACAGCATATGCCAGGGGCATTTACTACGGCGTTTGCCCAAAGGTTGAATCAGATTTCAAAAATTCAAGTAAAAGAAGCAGCCGATGGCGACGTTCTGCATCCAGGTATTGCGTATTTGGCGCCAGGCGGAAAGCAAATGCGAATTCAAAAAAGGGGAATGGAAACAGTAATAAAAATTGAAGAAAGCGCACCCGGAATGACATATAAACCGTCGGTAGACGTTACCTTTAATTCGGTTGCGGAGGTGTTTGGTGGCCGTGTACTTGCGATTGTCTTAACCGGAATGGGCGCGGATGGCCGCGAAGGCGCTAAAAAATTGAAGTCCCTTGGGGCTCAGATTTGGGCACAAGATCAGGCAACTTGTGTGGTCTATGGTATGCCCGCCGCGATTGCTCAAGCCGGGATCGCTGACAATATCTTGTCACTTCAAGAGATAGGCGAGAAGCTTTCACAGGGAAATATATAGCATGGACATACTTACTATTGCTGGACTCTTGGGCGGCGTGGGTATGCTGTTGCTTGGGCAAGCATTGGAAGGCGGTCATGCAAGTTCATTGGTTAATGCACCAGCGTTTTTGATAGTGGTTGGCGGTACGCTTGGCGCGGTTTTGGTGCAGGCGCCAATGGATACGTTTAAGCGTGCGATAGGAATGTTGATGTGGTCGATTTTTCCACCCACACAAGAGGTGAATGCATTAATAAAAAAAATAGTAAATTGGAGTCAAATTGCGCGTAAAGAAGGCCTTCTCGGGTTAGAGGGCGTTGCGGATAAAGAAAAAGACCAGTTTGCTAAAAAGGGATTGCAGTTGCTGGTGGATGGCAGCGAACCAGACACAATAAGAGGAATTATGGAAGTAGAAATGGAGCAAAGGGAGGCTGCGGATTTGGCCGCAGCGAAATTATATGAAGCGATGGGCGGATACACGCCTACCGTTGGCATTATCGGTGCGGTAATGGGACTCATTCATGTGATGGAAAACCTTGCGGATCCTACTACCCTAGGCGCGGGTATCGCAACCGCATTTGTCGCAACTGTATACGGTGTGGGCATGGCGAATCTCATTCTGATTCCACTCGCAAGTAAATTGAAAGCCATTGTTATGTTGCAATTGAAAATAAAATTAATAATGATCGAGGGTGTGATTTCTATCGCAGAGGGGGAAAATCCGAGAAATATTGAGTTAAAACTAAAGGGCTACATCACCTAGAGCGCGCTATGAGTAAAAAGAAAAAGCATGAAGAACACGAAAATCTTGAAAGATGGCTAGTTTCTTATGCTGATTTTATTACTCTATTGTTCGCATTTTTTGTCGTGCTATACGCAATGTCATCTATAAATGAAGGTAAGTATAAGGATTTGTCCGACTCCATGATCGCGGCGTTCCAAACAGAACCGCGTTCCATGAAGGTCGTTCAGGTAGGTGACATAAAACGTCCAAAAGAAAGCAACATGCTAGATAAAAATCCCAGCGCAGGCGCTCCAGATACTCCCCAACAACAACAAAGAGATGTCGAGTCACAGTTGAGTCTAAAGCAAATGTCTAATGAGATAGAGGCTGCGATGTCCGGACTTATGGATAAAGAATTGGTCAAGCTAAGACGCGACGAAAATTGGCTGGAGGTAGAAATGAATACTAGTATTTTATACGACAGCGGTAGTGCGGTATTGGCGCCGCGTGCATTGCCTGTGTTGCGGGAAATCGCATATATTTTGCGAAAATTTCCGAATCCGATCAACGTAGAAGGGTTTACCGACGGTATACCAATACACACGGATTTGTTCAGGTCAAATTGGGAGCTGTCTGCAGCGCGTGCTGCAAGTGTGGTACATCTATTTATGGAAAACGGCGTAGCGCCAAAGCGAATGGCGGCGATCGGGTACGGTGAATTTAGGCCTGTAGCGGATAACGCGACTGAAGTAGGTCGCAATAAAAACCGTCGTGTCGTATTGGCGATTTTGGCTCAAGATTTGTCTATTAAACGTGAGTTGGCAGGACCGCCTGGTGTGGCGCAATCCTCAACAGTGATTGGCAATCCGCCAATTCGTCAGTGAATACTGGAGAGGGTATATTATGGGTATTATTGCCGTTGCAAATCAAAAGGGCGGGGTCGGGAAGACCACAACGGCTGTAAATCTCGCCGGCTTTCTAGCGCAACAGGGCTACCGCACCTTGGTCGTAGACCTCGACGCTCATGGATCATTGACGGCCTATTTTGGCTATGATGTAGAGACTATTGATAAAAACGTATATAGATTGTTTACGGGCGTCACAGATGTGCGTTCGCTGATATCGACCACTCAAATTCCCTTGCTCGATATTCTCGCGTCTTCATCCGCATTGGTTACACTGGATAAACAAATGGGTGCGCAACCCGGCAAGGGGCTGGTGCTTAGAGATGCGCTTAGGATGCTGTCCCAAAGGTACGATTACATCATTGCGGATTGTCCGCCAGTCTTAGGTATTTTAATGGTCAATGCGCTTGCGGCATGTGATCGTTTAGTGGTACCCGTGCAGACCGAAGTAATGGCGTTGCGGGGGTTAGAGCGCATGATGCACACGCTTAATATGATTAAAACCTCTTTGCGGCGTGAGGTGCCAACGACCATCGTTCCGACCATGTACGATCGGCGGACGAAAGCAGGTGTTGAGGCGTTGCTTCAGCTGAGAAGCCGTTATGGATTGTTAGTGTGGGAAGGCGTCGTGCCTGAAGACACCTATTTACGCGAGGCCAGCAAAAATCATTTGCCAGTCGCATACATGTCCGACAGAAGTAAAGGCGCGCTTGCATATGCGATGTTAACGGATCATATACGCGCATCCGAAAGCACACAGGAAAGGGTGTCAGCGTGAATTACGCGAAAGAACAAAATCCTACAGGTGAACGTTCAGAAAAAGACGCCAGCAATAGCGAGGTTCGCGACTATTTGAAGCACTTGTTGCAAGAGCCGCTTGCTGCTGATGCAATTGAAGGACAAAATACACCTGCGCAGCCTAATAGGCAACAATTCCGATCAGTGGAATCACTTTCAAATATTCCTCAATGGGCACTCGGGCCATTTCAAATAACGCAGTTTGTTATAGGTGAACTGTCCATGGCATTGCCAGTGAGGGATATGTTTGCGTTGGTGGATCTAGACAGAACGGTGTTGCAACTACGGGGCGAAACGCCGGATTGGTGGATTGGCTCAATAATGATAGGCGAAAGGTCAGTTCCCGTATTGGATACTTATCATTTAGTATTACCAAGGCCTTATCGCTCTGCCAACGTAGCCTTTCCATTGGAGCGCTTAACGAAAGTTATTGTGACAGCAAACGGGAAATTTGGCATTGGAGTGGATAGTATTTCCCAAGTGAAGACGTTGAAATCCAGTGAAGTTGCATGGAGGGGGGGGCAGGGCCGTCGTCCCTGGCTGCTGGGAACGGTACGTCAACAGCTTTGCGCAATTTTGGATGTAGGCGAGCTGGAAAAGTTGTTAGTACAGCATAATATCGTGGTATAGAACATGCTACATACGCTGAGTGGGCGTTGGACTTAGTAATCTACGGTGACGGCTGGCACCGTGAGCAAGTGAATTTTTTTTACTTGTTTGGACCGTAGTAACATAGTCTTTACCCCGCTATTTCTCCGAATTGTGTTCGCGACAAAGTGGATATAAAGTCTTATGGCAGAAGCGAGAAATGAGTCAGTCGAATCGACTACCCAATGGGTGACCTTTCGATTGGGCGAGGAGGTTTACGGGATTGACGTAGTGCGTATTCGAGAAGTATTGCGCCTTACGGACATCGCGCCGGTTCCTGGTGCTGCCGATTATGTTCTGGGTATCATAAACTTGCGAGGCAATGTTGTGACAGTGATCGATACGCGTAAGCGTTTCGGTCTGCCTCCGGTAGAAAATACCGATAGTTCGCGCATAGTTATCGTGGAAGTAGGTAACCATGTCTTGGGAATGTTGGTAGATGGTGTTGCGGAAGTGATCGACGTCGAGGCGTCGTCAATAGATACGCCACCCTCTTTAGGCGGGGACGACAATTCAAGATACATTCTGGGTGTAGCCAGTCGGCAGGACGAATTGCTGATATTGGTGGATGTTAGGAAACTTTTGGGCAACGAGGAGCTGAAAGAATTGAATGGACAGTGAGCCAGAGATTCTTCAAAGCTTTTGAGGGTGTAAATATGGAAGCAGAATGGTTAATACTCATAAATGCAATTTTGGCCTGTACAATGGTAGCCACGTCACTGATGGTCTTTTTGTCACGTCAACAATTGCACGAAACCAATAAACGATCGAATATTCAAATCGAACAATTACGTATTGAAATTAGAGGTCTATATGATGCTGCGCATGGGTTAGGCGAGAAATTACATAGATACGAAAAGCGTGTTAGGTCTATGGAAGAGTGGCGTATCAATTTAGACGCGGAAGACACTCGCAGTGGCACCTATTTTCGCGCAAGTTCTATGGCGCAGCGTGGTGCGGATGCCAAACAGTTAGTAAAAAATCTTGGTATCAACCCTGCTGAAGCTAACCTAATCGCCGCGTTAAACCGTACGGTGCAGACACCGTCGTATGGGCGGCTAAATTAGCGTCAGGTTTCAATACCATTAAAAGTATTGGTAATTTTGTTACGGGGCCGAAATTATCGGCCCTGTTTTTTCTCCAACACAAATTCTGGTAAAGTTCGGTTAAAATTTGCCGAATAAATCTAATATGAATGCACCCCCCCCGAAAAGTGAGCTAGGGATTACATTTTCCGCCAATAAAGATGGCTCGCGTATCATTGCTAGTTTGGATCCATTGAACGGAAAGAAGCTACCGACATTAAAAACGCTTAAGGATGAAATCGCATTGCAGGGATTTGGCGATGCCGAAATTCCAGACAGCGGCCTTGCGGAGCTCTTGAAACAATGGGAAAAAGCAACACAATCGTTTGCGTTAGAAGTCGGTAGCATCGCAGACGCGGTAGTGTCAATTGATATTTCAAAGAACAAATTGGAAGCGTATTTGACCATCGAAAAGGCCAAGGGTGGCCAGCGTGTCACATTGGAAGATGTGCTAGATAAGATGAAAAGGGAGGGTTTGAAGTATGGCGTGATCGCGGAGGCCGTAAAAAAGGCGGTTGCGGCGGGAGAGGCAAATCACGAGGTAATTGCAAAAGGGCATGGGCCGGTCCACGGGGAACGAGCAAAATTTATTGTGTTGATAAAAGAGGCGGCGGATCGCCGTCCGAACGTCAAAGAAGACGGTAGCGTGAACTACCGGGATATCTTGAATATAAGTACCGTAAAGGAAGGCGAGCCGCTGATGCGTAGAATGCCTGCCACACGGGGCGTCAAAGGCAAGGACGTGAAAGGGCGTGAGCTGGTTGCAAAAGACGGTAAGGATGTACCTTATTCGAGTAGGCTAAAAAACGTCAAATTCTCGGAGGACGACAAAAACATATTAGTGGCCGCCATGGCGGGGCAACCGGTGATCGAAACCGATGGTATGAGTGTGGATCCCACCTTGTCTGTTGATAAAGTCGATATCTCGACAGGTAACCTGGAATTCGACGGAACGGTGATTATTCGGGGGGATGTGCTGACGGGTATGCAGGTGAAAGTAACAGGTGAAGTTCATATTGGTGGAATGGTGGAGGCATCAAGGGTAGAGGCGGGTGGCGACATCATCATAGCGGGAGGGGTAATCGGGCGCGGCGAGGTACGCGACGATGAAGGGAAGCAGAATGAAAGTGCCGCGGTATTAATGTCAAACGGTCAGATTCAGGCGAGGTTTGTCGAAAACGCACTAGTCAAATCGGCAAAGGACGTGATTATTAAGGATTTGGTGTCGCACAGCGAAGTTTTGGCCGAAGGTAGGGTGATTATAGGGGGTAAGGGGGCGACTAAAGGGCAAATCATTGGTGGCATTGTAGAAGGCTATGGCGGTGTTGAAGCCATTAACATGGGAACTGCCGGGGGTGTGAGCACCAAGATACGCATAGGCGCGCCGCTCGCGCCTTTGAAGGAAAAGCAAAAGAGCGTTGAAGAGAAAATACACTTAAACACGATAAAACTCAAGCAATTGCAAGCGGCGCTGGTGCAGCTAATGCAGAAACAACCCCCGGATGAGGTGACGATTAAAAAGGCGCAGGCGACAGAGGCCATTCTGGAAGCGGATGCGTTGGATTTCGCGACACAACTCAATGACGTCAATATGGCAATTAAACGCTTAACTATGGCTAAGGCGATAGCCAAGCAACATCTTTACGGTGGCGTGGAACTTACTTTTCTAGATAAGTCGCGGTTGATCAAAGACGATCAAGGGCCCTCACAATTTCAATATGAAAATGGGATGATTATCAAGAAGTAACGCAATGGAAATTTTCTAATATCCAGTTGAAGGAATCCCAAATATCCGCAGATTCCGCGCAGGCTACCTCGCTGACGCCCGTCTGGTTCAATTGGTGGGGCCGTTTTAGGTGGTAGACTTCTTGTAAACTACGTTTTCCTGTGTCCATAGGGGTGCATTTGCGCTCAGGGTATCTGCGTAACCACAGAGGTTCCCTGGGTTGCTTTGTACTTTTTTTGATCGAATCTGGAACGAGTCCACGACGATTTCCCTAAGTCAAAGCGAGACGAGATTGCTGCACATCGAAAAACGTTATTCCGTAAGTCATGTTAATCCGTTACAATGCAAAGTTATACAGCTGTTTGGTGGGGGCGGACGATGAAAAAATTCATCTTGGCGATCATACTGGGAATGCAGGCCCTGCCTGCCTTCGCGGAAAAGGGCGACCAATACGTTATTGCGCGTGTCGGTATGCTGCAATATTCATTATATGACGCCGACCTTGGGTATGGGGTGGGTGTTTATTATGGGTTGGGGTTGTGGCGTGACCTAAGTATGGAGCTTGAAGTCACAAAAAGCGTGTCCGGGGGTGAATTCCGTGAAGGCTTGGTGCGTGGGAAATTCGACTTGACTGCGGGTGCGGCGTACGCAGTATATCGTGCGCCATTGTTCTCAGGTACGTATATAAAAGCCAAGTTGGGGTATTTGTTGGAGAACATTTCTAACAATAAGTCTTTACGATCTAAGACTATCTTGGATTCTGGTGCAAGTGGAGGGGCAGGGATAGGCTATGCGTTTCCTGGCGGCACCACGGTCGAAGGTGAATACACCTTACTAGAAAAGAATATTAGTTTGTACGGCGTGGGTATGCACTATCAGTTTTAGTGACTTGGGATAATCCAAATATAGGGCATTTATGCGAAGTTTATGGCTGATTTTTGCGGTGGCAATATCCGTCGCCGCGTGCGGAACGGTGCGAGTAAGCGGAATAGACCGTAATACGCGTACAAAAGTCGCAGTTGCGGATCAAAAAGCCGAGGCTACGGGCGCGCCTGCAGTTTCAACCACGTCTGCCACGGTTGTCGCCGATACTGGTCAGCCTGCGAAGCAGGTAGATGCACCCCTCACTGCCTTGGTGAAAGGCTATAGTAGCGCCAAAGACTACGTGCGTGAT
Source organism: Gammaproteobacteria bacterium (assembly GCA_029857925.1). GTDB lineage: Bacteria > Pseudomonadota > Gammaproteobacteria > S012-40 > S012-40 > CAKKRP01. The sequence continues at coordinate 108 of JAOUGF010000005.1, read as the reverse complement.
GCGGTTCAATCGCTGCAAGTCGGTGAGGTGGATGCCGCCCGTGAAGACGTACGCGCCGCCCTGAAGCTAGACCCCAATTATGCAAACGCGAAGAGTTTATTACAGCAG
>JAOUGF010000285.1 GCA_029857925.1 Gammaproteobacteria bacterium | reverse complement strand
GATACATTCCCGATCGCAAACGGCGTCACGGCGCTAAGTTGACATTGATTATTGAGCGTTTGATATTTACCCGAGACATTTACAGGATAGGTGTCATCGTTGAGCGTGCCGCTGAGCGTCGCGCTAGCGGTGACGACGGCGTTGGTCTGCGCATTGAGGCCGGTGACGCTGATGCTAGGCGCAGTGGTATCTAGGCGGGTGTTGAATGTAATGACATTGCTCACATTGCCCGCCGCATCGCTTGCCTTAATCACAAGTGTGTTGGTGCCCGACCCCAGTCCGATGCTGCCACTGAGGCGCCCGGTGGCGGCGGTGTAGGTCAACGTCCCTACCGAGGTCGTGACCGTTGTGCCGACGTTCACATCCAACACGATCTCGCCGGAGATCGGCGTGGCGCCCGCGGCGGACATCGCGACGCTGAATGAACTCAGGTTGGCCTCGATAACATCCACGACGAAATTCGCCTTCGCGGTCGCGACCACACTCGGTGGTGCGGTTACGCTACTGAGTTGTGGCGCGAGTGTGTCGCGATAGACGATGAACTCTTTGAATGCGGTGTTACCCACGCCGTCGGTGGCGTTGATGCGTACCGTATTCGCGCCTTCCTGTGAAAGCGGGATTTGTACATTCACGGACTGCGCGTGCGGGCCCTCTGCGAGTACGATGCCCCCGTTGACCTGCACCCCGCTGGTGAGCGGGGCGGTCGTATCGCTCACACTATAACTTAGTGTGGCATTTTTGGTATTGCGCCACAGGCGTTGCGTCGGGCCCGCGGGTAATATCGGGTCCGTCATCGAGATCAGCGGCACGACGGTATCCAGCGTGACATTAAATACCTGCGTACTGGTGTTACCGAGGTCGTCTTTTGCGACGACGGTGTGCGCCCGCATGCCGTCCGAGGGTACGCGAGGCACGGCGTATGTCCATTGATTATTGCTTGCAGACGTCGCGTTCACCCCATCTACGGTGACACTGACAATGCTGCCCCCTTCCGCGTCTATCACTTCTAGATTTAACGTATACGGATTGACTCGGGTATTGGCGGCGGATAACAGGCGCAGGTTAGGGCCCACCGTATCGACGCTAAACAACGTATCGGTGATGGTGCTGTTTTTCTGTGAATTCTGCGCGACGATGGACAGTTTATAGTTGCCGGTCGCGAGGGTTAGGGCGCTACCCGTGAATAAATCCAATGTCCACGCGTTGGCGTTATTGGGGACGACCGCTAGAGTGGCCTTTTGCACCCAACCGGATGCGGCTTGGACAAAAAGTGTCGCATTCATCGTAAACGTCATACCCAAGGGGTTGACCGTGCCACTGAACTGCGGTTTCGTGTTGGCGGAGCGCGTGCTGTACGGGTTGAACGTAACGATAGGCCCGGGGACACTGTAATAGACCGTGAGTGTTTGCGTAGTGAGATTGCCCAACGTATCACGCGCCTCCAGCGCCAGCGTATTCGTACCGGGCGCCAATTTAAATTTTGCCGTCCACGGGCTCGCATTCGCGCGCGTGACTTGTGTGCCTAATTGCAGATTGAGGTAGTCCAAACCCGTCGCATCGGCGGCGGTCCCCGTGAGCGACAGGTCGGCGACGGTCACGGTGCTGTTGTTGATGCCGGTGGGCTGTGTGACAACTACGTCGGGCCCGAGGTTGTCCAGCGTGATATCGACATTTTTTGTAAGCAGTTCGTTATTTGCAATGTCGTATACGCGTATCGTCAGCGTATTTTTACCTTGTGTGTTCAAACGCGAAGTGGCATTCCACTCCGTCGTATTGGCGACGAGCGTCGCGGCGGTCGTCCCAACGCGCACGGCCCCGACCGCGACGGTTCCCGGGGTGACGTTTACGCGCATCGGATAATTCGCGGCGGTGGTCAGCGTCGCGGACAAAACACTGACGACGGGCAGTTGCGTATTGAGCGTCAGGGGCGTTAGATTTCCAAAACGCGGGTGGGTATTGGCGGCCCATGCCTGAAGATTTTGCACAACAGCCTGCATCGCGGGTGCGCTTAATGTGTAATGTTTTTTGATATAGGCGAGCGCGTTGTTCGCAAGTTGAAACCGATAGTCATTCGCATCCAGTGTATGCCCGCCGAAAGACAATGCGCTACGACCTTGTTGTGCGTCCAGCCCAAATCCATCGAGCAGCCCGTCTGCACGCGCGTCTCGGTAGAACGCCTGCGCGGCGGTGACAGAACTGCTGGCAGGGGTAAAATTACTCGCCCATTCCGAAAGCCCCGCCAATAACAACGCATAGCGCGTCGCGTTGGAGGGCGGTGTATCGCTGAAAGCCAGCGCTTGCGGATCTGCGGGCACCGTGGTCATCACGTCAAAATTATACACGGCGGTCAGATCGGTGATGGTTTGCGTGTACGCGGACGAGAGGCTGACCCCGTTTTCAATCGCATAGTCAATCAAGCCCATCGCGAGATGGGTAAACGGGCTGATGACAACGGTGAGGTCACGACCTTTAAAATCCGCGAGGCCAGTCAGTGTGTCACTCGCAATTAAAGGCAGGTCGGTTTGCGTGGCGGGCTCCGCGTAGCGGCCGTTGTGTAGTTCCGCGTACAGAAATTGGCTGTCCGCCAATACCCGGATATCGCACTGCCCGCCCGCGTCGGTATCGCATGCGCCTACCCTTCCGCCTTTTGCGCCGTTGACATACGTATACACCTCGACATGCGCGAAACGCACACGTGAATTTATGCCCAATCGCGGTACGCCGAAAAACGCTTTAAATTGATAGCTGCGGGTATTCACGTTGCCCACGGTGTCTGTAAACTCAATGTCCAACGTATGCACGTCGCCGGGATTTGCTTGATACCAATCGTCGGAAAGCAGTTCTCTAATAAGCGGCAACGTGTACAGCGCGGGATCGTTCGCCGTAGCTAGGATCGATCTATACGGCGCTTTAATGATGTCGTTCAAACGGTATTGAAAACGTACTTTTATGTCAGTCGGTGCGCTGATGTTGTCGCTCACACGCAATGAATAAAACGGAATCGAATTATTGGCCAGCGTCGCTGCATCCGCCGCGGGATTGGCGTATCCGACGCGTGCGGTCGGCACGTAAAGCGGATCGCTGGTCGCGGAGGCGCTGCCGAGTTTACCGGCGATCACCTGGCCGTTGCGATAGAATTCGGCGTTGCTATACGCGACAGTCACGTCGGGCGGCGTGTCATCAACGACTATCGCGTAGGCGACGTCGCGGAATAGGCCTTGGTTGTCCGTAATGCGCACCGAAAGCGTGTTTGTGCCACTGGCCAGGGTCAGGTCGGCGTACCAGGTGGAGGCCGTGGAATCGAGCGTCGCAGTGTATGTTCGAGCATTTTGCGTGATCGCAATGGATTTTATTCCGCTGCCGCCTTCATCAATATAGCGACCGCCGATGCGGAAAGAAGCCTCTTTAGTGATGCGCGGCGTGTCCAACACCAAAAGGGGCTTGCCATCCGGTAACGCGACGGAATAAATTTTTGTTGCGGAATTGCCGACGACGTCCATCGCGTCGACAAGCAGTTGGTGTGTTCCCGGGCCGACATCGCCGACATACAGCCGGATCAGATTGCCGGGCAAAATATTTTCGATATACGCGGGTTTAAACTCACCCGCGCGGACGTCCACGCTCACCGCAATGCGTTGCACCGCGATGTTATCGCGGACGGAGATACGATACTCGACGTATTTTTTTTCGCGATTATAGCCGACGAACTCCAACGTATCGTCGGTGAATACCGGCGCTTGGTCGTCAAAGGGGGCGGCGGCGGCGTCTCCAAAGAGAGGGTCATTGCTTTCCGCGAACAATCTGGCGGCATTGATCATTGCACTCATCGCCGAGGGTGTAACACCGCCACGCGCGCGAGTGTCGGCAATCCTAAACGCACCGACGCCGATCTCATGGCGATAGTCCGTACCGCTAAGCGCTTGACCGTAATATAACGCGCCGGGCTCACCATTGATAAAGCGCGTCTTGCCGTCCAATACGCCGTCG
>JAOUGF010000284.1 GCA_029857925.1 Gammaproteobacteria bacterium | reverse complement strand
GGTTGCGCAATTGCCGTGGAGTCCATCATTACGCGAATGGCAAGCGCGCGTCATGCTGCTCAAGCGCAGTGCATACGTGTTACGTGACGAGCCTGCGGAATGGCCAGATGTAAGTGACACTGCATTGGCCGCACAGCTTGAGCATTGGTTAGCGCCTTTTCTGCAGAATACCAAACAGATCACGGATATCGAAGTAGGCTGTTTGACTCAGGCCTTGTGTGGTTTGTTGAGCTGGCGCCAACAACAAGCGCTGGACACGTTGGCACCGACGCATTTAACGGTGGCCAGCGGATCTCAGATACGCTTGGACTATCAATCGCAAGAACGACCGGTGTTAGCGGTGCGCTTGCAAGAATTATTCGGTGTACGGGTTACCCCAACAATCGCGGAAGGTCGGATACCCGTCATTTTGCATTTATTGTCACCGGCCATGCGCGTGGCCCAAATAACAGAAGATCTCGCCGGATTTTGGGCAAACTCCTATGCGGACGTAAAAAAGGACCTAAAATCCCGCTATCCCAAGCACGTTTGGCCGGATGACCCGTTGAACACACCCCCAACCACACGAGCACGACCGCGTAAACCCCAGTAATTCGTCAAAATTCTTGTCAAAACCATGGTCTGGGATTTGCTATAACCTAGGCAATTCGCATTAGGGAACCTCTAAAAATTCGCTGAGCGGCGCATCGCGTCGTTGAAAAGGGTCGAAAAATGCTCAGATATGCTGGGCCTTTGAGGCAACGTGTAAACTGCGCTTTTTCGCCCCTTTTTGCCTAGCGCTGCATCCCCTGATCGAATTTTTAGAGGTTCACATTACTAAATATTAGCGATTGATGGCCATTGCAGGAAAACATCATGCTTAGATCGACAATAGGCGTATCTCCAAGGTTACTAATTTCTTGTCTCTGTGCGCTCGCATCGCCAGCGTTTGCAACTGAAACGGTCATTTACGGCAAGGTACACATGTCTGTGGAAGGTATACACACAGGGTTAGGAAACGATGCAGCAGTGAGCAGTAACGCCTCGCATATCGGATTTAAGGGCTCGGACATGTTGGGTGATTGGGCGGCTGCCACCTGGCGTTTAGAAAGTGACATAGACGTCAGCGGTGAACGCGGGTTTTTACGCGCGCGCAATCGTTATGTCGGCATTGCGACCAAGTTCGGGAGTGTTACCGTCGGGGTGCACGACACCCCATGGAAATCGGTAGGCCTACAGTTTGATGTCTTTGACGATACCCTGTTCGATGCGCGAAATCTGTTGGGCATCACCCCGTATGCGTCGCTGGATTCGGACGCAAAAAACAGCGTCTATTTTAAATCGCCGTTGTGGGGTGGCATACAACTTAATGCTTTACAATCCGCTGGGGAGGAGAAAGGATTGAACGGCGGCGATGTCACGCGACTCTCCAGCGTTTCAATAACATTTAAATCTGAAGCAATTAAACTCGCCGCGGCGTATGAGCGACAAGATCTCTTTAAGACCAGTGCGTTACGTCTGAACGGCTCAATGCGAATCGCAATGTTTCGTGTCAACGGGATATATGAGCGAGTCGAATCTAGCGCGTTTCCGCTCGCATCGCATGAGGTGCTGGGCGGGAACGCGACGATCGCATTCGGTAGAGGATTCAGTATACTCGCGCAAGGTGTAGGCGTGCTCAATAGTGCGGCGAGTAAGTTTGTCGCATTAATGGGTTGTGGCGGGCTAAATTACTCCCCCGCAAAACCCGTACAACTGTATTTAATCGGCGGGCAGATGATCAATGGTTCCGCCTCCAGTTATCCGCTCGGCAATGGAGGGCATGGCGAACAATATGCGTTGTCCGCCGCCGGTGAAGATCCTTACGGCGTCACTTTCGGCATAATCTACAAATTCTAGTTTTGACCCGCCAGCGACGACCACCCCGCATCGGGTTTGAAACTGTCGCCGAACTGCGTTTGCAATTCTTCCAGGCGCGAGGCGTAGCGTTTGGTGCCGCTATCGCGTACGTATTGCATAGGTCCGCCGCGGAACGGCGCGAATCCTGTGCCGAAAATGACGCCAGCATCTAATAATTCGGCGTCACTCACGACCCCCTCGCGCAGGCAGGCGACCGCCTCGTTTATCATGCGACCGATTAGGCGATCGGTCACTTCTTTAGAGATTTTACCGCCGGTGTTGCCGCTGCCGGAAAATTTCCCGTCTTTAGCATACATATAAAATCCATGCCCGGTCTTGATACCCAATTCTCCTCGCGCAACCTTTTCCCGCAACACGTCGGGCACCTTCACGTTGAGCTGCTTAGATAAAATTTCTGCAACCGACAAACAAATATCCAGTCCCACCGTATCCGCTAAATGCAAAGGGCCCATGGGCATGCCGAAATCCAATGCGGTACTGTCTATCACCTGTTGACTGATACCCTCTGTGTAGAGCGTTACCGCCTCCAGCAAATACGGCATTAAGATACGATTGACTAAAAACCCGGGGCCGCTCTTCACGGGCAACGGCAATCGATCGATTTGCTTTGCAAACGCCGCAACACGCTGCGCGCAGGCCGCATCGGTGTGGGGTGTCGTTACGATCTCTATCAGCGGCATCTGCGCGACCGGGTTAAAGAAATGTAGCCCTACCAGTCGTTCCGGTTTTTTGAGTGCTTGAGACAGAATTTCGAGTGGAATGCTCGAGGTGTTCGTCGTAAGCAACGCCCCTGGCTTCATTCGTGGCTCTAAGCTACGGTATAGCCCCTGTTTCGCCTCGACGTTTTCAATAATGGCTTCGACGATGATGTCCGCGCGTTCTACGCCATAACCGCCAATGTCCGGGATGAGCCTATCCATCGCGGCCTGTACCAGCAAACGATCCTTTAGACGTTTATCAAATAATTTGTAGGCACGTTGCAAGACTTTGGCGAGGATCTCCGGTTTGCGATCCTGAAGTGTGACTTGTAAACCTTGTAATGCGCACCATGCGGCGATATCGCCGCCCATCACACCCGCACCTATGACATGGACATTGCGTATTTTAGGTTCATTGGCGGGGGACTTACCCAATTCCTTTAGGCGATCCCTAAGAAAAAATACACGCACTAAATTGCGCGCCGTCGCGTCCGTCACCAAGCGTGCAACGGATTTACCTTCTTCTTCCAACATCGTACGCGGGTTGCCGCCATACTGCTTCCATACATCGATCAATGCGAAAGGGGCAGGGTAGTGTGCGATCTTCGCCTTTTGCGCGGTTTTTTTACGTATGATACGTGCTAAAAACGGCCGTACAAACGCGCTATTTGTCATTTGTACGCTACCCTTGGCCGGTTTCCTTGAAGTGCGTTCCATAATCAAATTTTGTGCGACATTTTTTAAATGGCGTAGTGGCACACAATAATCTACAACACCCATTTTTTTCGCGGATTTCGCATTTATCGTACGCCCCGTCAGCATTAAGTCCATCGCTGCGGGCGCGCCGATCAACTGTGTCAATCGCATACTGCCGCCGAAACCCGGATGGATGCCGAGTTGCACCTCCGGCAGACCCAGTTTTGTCTTTGGACCGTCTTCGGCTACACGAAAGGTACAACCCAATGCGAGTTCCAAACCGCCACCTAAGCAGAATCCATAAATCATCGCCACGGTGGTGAAGGGGAGAGACTCTATACGATCTACTGCACCTTGACCTAATTTGATAAAACTGAGGGCCTCATCGTAATTTTTTACCTTTGTGAACTCATTGATGTCTGCGCCAGCGATAAATCCATTAGGCTTACCGGAGAGAAAAACGGCGCCTATCGGTTGTGGCTTGGTCATTAGCGCATCTATTACACTATTTAATTCATTCAGCACGTCGATGGATAGCGAATTGGCATTGGAATCCGCTTTATCAATATAGACCCATGCGATGCCCTGCTCGTCGCGCTCGATACGCCAATGTTTATAGGTTTTCGCATGCTTCATGGCGTTACTCCTGATACCCGTTCAACTAATAATGCGCCGCCTTGCCCGCCGCCGATACAAA
>JAOUGF010000283.1 GCA_029857925.1 Gammaproteobacteria bacterium | reverse complement strand
ATCCCAGTTACCTTCGGGTATCGCAGGGCCGCCACCGCTCATCCAGGCCTCGGGTTGCTCAATGGTATTTTTCAACGTATTCAAAAAGATAGCCACTTCCGAACCATTCACCACACGATGATCGGCGGTGATGGTCAATGGCATACCCTGCGCGCCAGTCGCCGAAATGGCCAGGATCGCGGCCGTGCCGGGCGTCGGGATCGCGTCGAAATAAGCGACGCCCAACATGCCCATGTTGGAGACCATGAACGTCGGATTTGCATATTCTTCCGGTGACAAACGGCGTTTACGCGCGCGCTTGACCAAGTCGTCCCAGTCTTTTACCAGTTCGGATAATTCGCGCGATTCGACCTTGCGCAACACCGGCACCACCAGACCGCCGTCGTCGGACGCGACGGCCATGCCGATATCGACATTGGCGCGTTCGACCAACTTATCGACCGGTTGGTACGCCCAGTTCATGCGCGGGTGTTTTTGGATTGCGATCGCGCAGGCCTTGGCGATCGCAACGGTAACCGACACGCCGCTCTTTTTCGCGACGCGGATCAAATTGTCCGGTTTTGCATGCGTCATCACGCGGAACGTCGGCATCGTCAACGACGCGGTCATCGAATTGCTGACGGCGCGCTCCATCGCGGTCATCGCGCGGCCATGTCCGGGCACTTGCACCTCGGGCATTGTGAACGCGGGCACCGGGCGTGCGATCTCGGTCGGACGCTCGATCGGTTGTGCCTTCGCGACATCGGCGGCGACGATCACGCCGGACGGGCCGCTGCCGTGTAAATTATTGAGATTGACGTGCATCTGACCGGCGAGTTTGCGCGCATACGGCGTCGCGTGTTTGTTCGCGGGACGCGCGACCGGCTTCGCATCACTGTTGGCGGTGTATGCGGGCGCTGCACTGGACACGCCGGTGGTTGAGGTCTTCACAGGTGCTGCGGCCTTGGGTGCGGCAGAGGCCATACGATTGCCTTGCACGACGGCCGCTGCGCTGTCCATCAAATAGGCCATTGCACCGCCGACCGGGATCACGCTATCGGGCGCCGCCAACGGGCCGGACAAATAGCCATCACGGAACACTTCAACGTCCATCACCGCCTTGTCGGTCTCGACCGTCGCGACGATATCGCCGCGCGCGACCTTGTCGCCGATCTTCTTTTCCCAACTGACGACGATCCCTTCGGTCATTGTGTCGGACAATTGCGGCATTTTGATCGTGTAACTGGCGCCCGCGGGCGCGGCGTCGTCTTCCACCGTCGCGTGACCGTGATCGTCATCGTGAGAGTGCGCGTGACCGTGATCGTCGTGCGCAGTGGCAGTTGCAGCGGCGACCGGCGCGGCCGTGCCCTGCTGCACTTGCTTGGCCTCATCGACGATATAGGCGATCGCGCCACCCACGGGAACAACGCTATCGACAGCCGCGAGCGGACCGGACAAATATCCGTCGCGGAACACCTCGACGTCCATCACCGCCTTGTCGGTCTCGACCGTCGCCACGATGTCGCCACGCGACACCTTATCGCCGATCTTCTTTTCCCAACTCACCACCACGCCTTCGGTCATAGTGTCAGACAACTGGGGCATTTTTACGATATACGGTTCAGCCATGATCTCTCGCCGTAAAGTGTGCTTCGCAGATTTTGCGGGTTATGGTGCAAAAAAAAAGCGCCTCACCCACCCTACATTGAAACGGTTTATCAAAAAATATTTCGAATGAACCCATCCATCCGAGAAATTCCCTCTCCCCTTGAGGAGAGGGCTAGGGAGAGGGGTGTACATCCCCTCAACTCCACGAGATTACTTCTTACCAAACATCTTCAACACTGCATTCACCACATCGCCGGTATTCGGGATGGCGGCCTTTTCCAACTTGTGATTGTACGGAATCGGCACATTGGCGGCCGACACGCGCGCGGGCGCGGCATCGAGTTCAAAGAAACATTCTTCGTTGATGATCGCCATCACCTCGGAACCGACACCGACGGCGGCCTCCGCCTCTTCGGCGATCAACGCACGATGCGTCTTGCTGACCGACGCGCGGATACCGGCGCGATCCAGCGGCGCAAGCGAATACAAATCGACGACCTCGGCCTCGATACCGTGTTGTTTAGATAAAATCTCGGCGGCGGCCAAACACCAATGCACAGAGATGTTGTAGCCGAACAACGTGATATCACGACCGGCGCGCGCGACCTCGGAACCTTCCAACGGATGGAAATATTCGCCGTCGGGCACCTCGCCCTTCATGTTGTACATCGTCTCGTGTTCGTTGATGAACACCGGATCGTTGCAACGTATCGCGGATTTCAACAAACCGTAGGCCTGTTTCGGATTGGATGGCGTGACCACGCGCAACCCGGCGATGCCCATGAACACCTTTTCCATACGCGCCGAATGTTGCGCGCCCAATTGATGCGCGGTACCGCCTGGCGAGCGCATCACGATCGGCGACGTCAATTGGCCGCCGGACATGTAACGCACCTTGGCGGCGCTGTTAAATAATTGATCCATCGCCAACCACGCGAAATTGACCGACATGATCTCGATCACCGGGCGCACGCCGAGGAACGACGCGCCTATCGCCAACCCGGTAAAACCGTTTTCGGAAATCGGTGTGTCGATCACGCGTTGCGGGCCATATTTATCGTACAAACCCTTGGTCGCTTTGTAGGTGCCGCCGGCGACGCCGATGTCTTCACCCATGCAAATGACCATCGGGTCATGCGTCATTTCTTCATCTTGGGCGCGGCGTAGCGCCTCCCAATACATCATCGTAGCCATTAGCGCTGACCTCCACGCACATACGGATCATTTTCCGCCAACACGTATTTCTCCAACTCCTCGACCTTGGGCTCGGGGGATTGTTCGGCGAACTTGATGATCTCGTTTTCGATCTCGCTCAAGATTTCAGCGTCCATGTTTTTATAATCGTCCATCTTGATGCTGCCTGCCTCGATCAAACGATCGCGCAAAATAATGATAGGATCGCGCTTGCCCCACACGCGTTCTTCTTCCTTAGAACGGTAGGCGTTGGAATCCGACATCGAGTGGCCGCGATAACGATACGTCATCAATTCCAAAAAGTACGGTCCTTTACCGGAACGCACGTGTTCTACAGCCTTTTTTGCGGCTTTATAGACGATGTCGATATCCTGTCCATCCACCTGCACAGACGGAATATCATAGGCGCATACACGCTTGTATTGATCGATCACCGCCGTCGAACGGTCGATGCGCGTGCCGATACCGTACATATTATTTTCGCACACGTACAGCGCCGGTAATTTCCACAGCGCAGCCATGTTCAGCGCCTCGTGGAAGGTGCCCTGGTTGTTCGCCGCGTCGCCGAGAAAACAAATCGCAATCTCGTCACCGCCTTTCATTTGGATGCCCTTGGCCATACCGGCGGCCAGCGGGAACGGCCCGCCGACCAGCGCGTAACCACCCATAAAACGGTGTTTGGCATCGAAAATATGCATAGAACCGCCACGCCCCTTGCTGGAGCCGGTCTCTTTGCCATATAACTCGGCCATCACTTCTTTGGGATCCGCACCGCATTTAAGCGCGTGGACATGGTCGCGATAGCCGGTGATCACGTAATCGTGACCCGGACGGGCGGCCTCTAATACACCGATGGCACAAGCCTCTTCACCTGGATATAGGTGCAAAAATCCGCCGATCTTGCGTTCGACGTAGGCCTCGTAACAACGCTCCTCAAAGCGTCGCGCGAACAACATTTCGCGCAGGACACGTTTCTTATCAGCGACGTTCATGGGGCTCCCTAATAAATTGGATGCGAGAAACCGGTGGTCTGCCGCAGGCGACGGAACCGCCACACCTGCGCAACCCTCTAGGGACGCTAACCAACCTCGGCTGGCGCCGCTTCCCTAGGAACGGCGTATGATCTAGGTTTTGGGCCGCGAGGTCAAGTCAAAACCCACACCAACGACCGTCGCACCCCGCGCGCCCGGCGACACATAAACTATTATTTTT
>JAOUGF010000282.1 GCA_029857925.1 Gammaproteobacteria bacterium | reverse complement strand
TGGTGCGCGTCGAGGTAGGTCTCGAGTTGGGTGCATAAATCACTGATACGGAACAATACAAGCCTCATTTCGATGCAATGGCGCGGGAACGGCCATCCGCATAATATATCTTATATTTTGGGTGGGGGGTGATATCAGAGAAATGTAGGGGCGGTCGATACGGCTATCCGGCTAGCGCTGGGACCAGCCTGGGGTGAATCCGTGCCTCAGCTGCGTCTGCAAACTAAGTAGCTTCAAAGTTAGGAGGTGAACCTTCCAAATTGGCATTACTAAGGAATCTCTTATTTAGCGACATTAAATGTGTTGACCGCGACGAAACGCACTGACTGGCGACAAATAACGCGTTTATATGTCGCTAAATGGGGTTTAGCGACATATAATTTGATATATGCCTAAACAAATACCCGCACACGAGCTCGACGCCATCGTTGCAATTGTGGCGGTCCACCCCGAGGGTGTGAGGACCGATACGATAAGCAATGGCTTGGCGTTCAAGTTACCACCCCGAATGCTTCAACGCCGATTGCAATTGTTAGTTGAGCAACATCGCGTGGTTGCGGAGGGGACGGGCAGAGGCCGCCGCTATTGTCTACCTACAGGCGCGGTTTTTGCCACCCTTGAGACCGGTAACGTGGCGATCTGGGGTCATGCCGTCCAGATTGAAAACTACCCACCTATCACACCCGAAGGGGCGGCGATCAAACAAGCGGTTCGCGAACCCTTACATAAACGGCGGCCGGTGGGCTACAACCCAACGTTTCTGAACGGCTACCGGCCCAATGAAACTTATTATCTCCCCTTACACACCCGGCAGCGTCTGCGCGATATGGGCCGCTCGCCGGACGGCCAGCGACCGGCCGGAACGTATGTACGGACGATCTACAGCCGCTTGCTGATCGACTTGTCTTGGAACTCCAGCCGTTTGGAGGGTAACACCTATTCTTTGCTAGAAACGGAGCGTCTATTGGAACAGGGTGAGGCCGCCGAAGGCAAAGATGCGCGCGACGCGCAGATGATTTTAAATCACAAGGCGGCGATCGAGCTGTTGGTTGAGCAAGCCGAAGAAATTGGATTTAATCGCTACACCCTACTCAATCTGCATGCGTTGCTTTCAGACAATTTACTTGCCGACCCGCGCGCCTGCGGTCGTTTGCGCGCAATCGCAGTCGGCGTCGCAGGCACGGTTTATCATCCCTTGGAAGTGCCTCAATTGATCGAAGAGGGCTTTCAACGCATCCTCGATACCGCGACGGCGATTTCCAATCCTTTTGAACAAGCATTCTTCGCCCTAGTGCATATTTCCTATTTACAAGCGTTCGAGGACGTAAATAAACGCGTTTCGCGTCTGGCGGCAAATATCCCCCTGATACGCGAGAATTTGTGCCCGATCTCGTTTGTGGATGTTCCCGAGCGTGCTTATGTCGATGGAATTCTCGGCGTGTATGAGCTTAATCGCATCGAACTGCTGCGCGATGTGTTTGTGTGGGCCTATGAGCGTTCATGCGCGCGTTATTCTGCAGTGCGCCAGTCGTTGGGTGAACCGGATCCGTTCCGCCTGCGTTATCGAGCACGGGTGGCAGAAATGGTTGTCGAGATCGTGCGTGCGCGTATGGATAAAAAGAGTGCAGCCGAATTTATTCAACTACGCGCGATAAAGGATATGCCGCTTACAGATCAAGCACGATTTATCGAGGTCGTGGAAACTGAATTGATGGGCCTGCATGAAGGGAATATCGCCCGCTATCGGCTGCGATCGGCGGAGTATCAACGCTGGCGGGAGCGCTGGCGTTAAACTGCTGATTTTAAGAGAATTAAAGCACAGCAATCGTTGCCCTAATTGCTGTTTCAATACTACACCCTTTTTGTGTGCCTGCGTTTATTTTAGAACCTGTCTCAAATTTAGTGACCGTCACCGCTACAAGGCTGACCTGGTCGAAAAAGTGGAGGCTACAGGTCAAACATAAATTTGCCCCGTATTTTGTGAGCCCGTCCAACGCAGTGTAGGCAAGTTAAGCGGTTCTAAGGTAGGTTCCTGCCAACATTTCAATTTACAGAGGGTTAGTAAGGCTAGGTGAAGTGAAGTTCTAATACGAAGCGTTATTTGCTGACCGTGTAAATATTTTCTATTAGTCAAAATATACGCTACTATTTACTGAAGGCGAGGTGTACCACCTCGTGCGCTCTTTAAAAGGCTGGTCTCCGAAGATTGGTGTTTACCTGAGTTTGGCCGCCCTATTGAGGCGGTCGACGCTGACCCTCAGCGTCTTTCCAGTGCACATAAGATTACCTATCTCCGTTTTGCTCTTTAGTTTAGCAATTAGCGAATTGTCAAAACTAGCATTTCGGATTAGTTAATTAAGTTGTTATTCGTTCTCAATCAGAACGTGGGCACAGCGGTGAGATAAGGGTTTGTGGCGTTCGTTGCGTCTCTATCGGTCCCAATCGTGTTGTGGGCACAGGTGCGATTTTGCACCGATAGACCGCAAATTAAGGAGGTCACATGTGTAGTAAGCCTTTAAACAACGTGCTGCAATCTCTATACGAGATTAAGGCAACAATGCGCAACGCAACGAACGCTAGTGTTATTTCTAGACTAGATGAGGCAATTTTTTTACTAGAACATAGTCTTGATGATTTAAGGAAGGAAAGCAAAGGACGGCAGTTGGCTCTAGAAGCTATCGGAGCACTGCTAGAGAAGCTACCCGCCATCATCGCTATTGTTCAATTGCTTACTGGTGATCCCAAGAAATAATGCAACAAACCCTATTCTTCGATTTATTTTGGTGCAAGTATTATGAATATTGGTCACGCAATACGGATTTGCAGACAGGGGCGAGGTTATACGCTCGCTCGTCTGGCGGAACGGTCACGATTGTCTGTGTCATATCTTAGTTTGCTAGAACAGCAAAAACGAGAACCAACATTGGCGACCGCTCAACAAATTGCGGATGGACTTAGTATTCCATTAAGCGTTCTCATTTTCCTTGCTGCATCGAAACAAGAGTTGACCGGAATTAGTGAGCAACAAATAGCGCATTTATCTAACGCAATTATAGGTCTCATGGATGACACTACGCGCCAACAATCCTTGTTCTAATATTAGCCCTATTGCCAATGTAAAATCTTTGGCGTCATTGTTAGGCGTGTCGGTTGATGAACTTTTGCAAGTCGCTGAAAACGTCTCTAAGTATTGGAAACCCGGCGCAATATTGACCAAGAAGGATGGAACGCAACGACCTACATCCGACGCTCAACGCCCACTGAAACATATTCATGCCCGCATTCTTTCGCGAATTTTGAAGAAGGTTCACTATCCAGACTATGTGTTAGGTGGTATCGCGGACAAATGGTACCCACGCGATCATACTCGACATGCGGCCCTACATGCGGGTAAACGGGTTCTCATTTCAGAGGACATTAAGGATTTTTTTCCAAGCGCAACAACCATCGTTGTTAAAAAAATATGGCAACGATTTTTTTGTTTCGCGCCTCAAATCGCGGAATTGTTAACAAAACTTACAACGCATAACAACGCTTTACCCCAAGGGTGGAAAACGAGCGGATACCTTGCAAACCTAGTGTTTTGGGAAAAAGAAAGTGACATCGTCGCCAAACTCAAACATCGCGGATTGGCATACAGTCGATTTATGGATGATATATCTATTTCTAGCCGTAGAGAATTGTCGGCGCCTGAAAAAGAAAAAATAGTTCTATGCATATATGAAATGATGTTCGTGCAGGGGTTTAAACCAAAAAGGAAAAAGCATAGGATTGATGGTGCTTATAAGAGAATGGAGGTCACTGGCTTGACCGTCAATGGTCGTCAGCCTAGCCTTGCAAAAAAAGAGCGCGACAAGATACGCGCTGCTGTGCGTTGTTGCGAGGTGCAAGAAGACAAACAGTCACTGACTTATAAAAAGCGCTGGAATAGCGCCTCTGGCAGAGTCGCAAGGTTGACACGTTACCATGCGTCGGAAGGCAGCTGATTGCGCGAGCGGTTGAAG
>JAOUGF010000281.1 GCA_029857925.1 Gammaproteobacteria bacterium | reverse complement strand
CAGCGTCACCAATGCGAAATTGGCGTTGACGATATCTGATGCCGCCATCCAACAGATCGCGACACAGCGCGCCAAGTTCGGTGCGTTACAATCGCGCTTTGATTCGACGATACGCAACATCCAAACCGCCGTGGAAAACATGAGCGGCGCGCGGTCGCGTATCCAAGACGCGGACTTCGCGGTGGAAACGGCGGGCTTGTCACGTGCGCAAATCCTGCAACAAGCGGGTACGGCGATGTTGGCACAGGCGAATACTGTGCAGCAAAACGTGTTGAGTCTGTTACGGTAATAGCTAGGAAGGTGGCAAGGGCGGCATACCGCCGCCCTTCGCTCTAAGTGAGAGGTACCGAGTATGTTACCCGTCATGTCTGCAACGAACCCAGTAGTTGGGGGGAGCGCGGGCACGAAAACCACGGATGGCGTGCAAGGCAAGGCTCCTCAAAGGCAAGAATTGCCGGTTTCCGGCAACGCTGCGCCTGTGCAACAAGAATTACCCACGGTCGCGGTTTCCGCGCAAGCGCCGGTCGAGTTGACCAATGAACAAATGGATAGCGTGGTAAAGCACCTTAAGGAATATGTGGACCAGGCCATGGGCCGCGTGTTGAACATACGTGTGGATCACGATACTGGCATCGCGGTCATCAAGATCATCGACAGTACGACCAATGAAATCATACGCCAAATCCCTTCGGAAGAACTGGTGGCAATGGTTAAACGCATCTCCGCAGGCAAGGGCATAGACGGCGGACTGCTGAATTCCAACAGCTAGTGGTATAGAGATTGCCTATCTAAAGGTGGCCCCGATCATGATGGCCACGTCAATAACGTATTCGAATAACGTAGGTGGGGGCAGTAGCGAATTTAGAGGTGATGTATGGCAGCGATCAGTGGTTTAGGCGTAGGATCTGGCTTAGATATTCAGAGCTTGGTGCAACAATTGTTGCAATACGAGGGTAAGCCGCGCGCAGATGCGTTGGATAAGAAAGAAACCGGCATTCAGGCCAAGATTTCAGTCATGGGCGGTATCAAGTCCGCAATGTCCGATTTGCAAGCGGTGCTTTCCGCGTTAAAGGTGTCGGGAACATTTGGGGCGTATAAGGCCGTTTCAAGCGACACCTCTATCTTCACCGCGACCGCGTCTAGCGGCAACGCCGCAGGGGCGCACACCATAGAAGTCACTCAGCTGTCGCAAGCGCACGCGCTGGCGTCCGTCGCCTATGCCGATACCACATCGCAGTTGGTCGGCACGGGCACGCTCACACTTGACTTGGGCACACTCAGTGGCGGTGTGTTCACTGCAGATGCCGCGCGATCCGGTAAAACCATTACGGTCACCGATGGCAGCCTTGCCGGTGTGCGTGATGCCATCAACACCGCGAATGTGGGTGTCACCGCGAGCATCGTCAATAGTGGCGCAGGTTACCAATTGGTGTTGACGTCACAATCCGGCGCGGCAAGCACGATGCGTATCAGTGCTGCAGATAATGACGGTATTCATACCGATGCGGCGGGGCTCTCGGGCCTGGTTTTTGATCCGGTAGGTACGCAAAATATGTCCCAGACGTTGGCCGCGCAGGATGCCTTGGTTCGCATCGATGGCATCAACGTCACCAGCGCGACGAATACCGTAACGGATGCGCTCAGCGGTGTCACCTTGGCGTTGAAAAAGCAAGCGCCAGGTACCGTAGTGAATTTGACGATCTCCAATGACGCCAGTCAGGCGTCAAGTGCGGTAGCAAATTTCGTAAACAAGTATAACGAATTGATCAAGACCATTAAAGATTCGTCGTTTTACGATAAAACGACAAAAAAGAGTGGCACGATGCTGGGTGATTCGATGATTTGGGGCCTGCAATCGGGCTTGCACAGAATGATCACGAAAACGGTGGGCGACGCCTCAACCACGTATCGAACGCTTTCAAGCGTTGGCGTACAATTCGAACGTGACGGTTCGCTGTCCTTTTCTAAGGCGAAATTCGAGACCGCGATGTCTACAAAAATGAGCGAGGTGCAGCGCCTCTTTGCGGGCGGGCCAGCCCCTGCAAATTCCGCTTCAACGATCTCAGGCCTCAATTGGCTGGCCGTGCCGACCGGTATGACGGCGGGCGCATTGGACGTGGACGTCACCACCGCCGCCTCCCAAGGGCAATATACCAGCGACGTGGGCACGGTGTCGGTATTTCCCTATGCGACCGCAGTCAACGCGCAAACCCAGGACACGTTTTCGATCAACGTTGATGGCGTCGTCTCGGGCACCATCGGCATGCCCAATAGCACGACCTATAACACCGGCGCGGACATCGCGACGGCGATACAAAATTTAATCAATGCCGACGCGACGCTGGTCGCCGCCGGTAAATCGGTGACGGTGGCCTTTGACACGGCGACGAACACCTATTTATTCAAGTCTGCGACGGTAGGTGCCGCTTCTTCCGTCAGCATCTCTGCATCGTCGGCGAATATGAGTACCAATTACGGTATAGGTGGAGCGGCGGGTGTTTCGGTCGGCGGTACGGATATACAAGGCACCATCGGGGGCGTAGCCGCGACGGGGTCAGGTTCAACGTTGACAGGGACGGGGCCCTACGCGTCTGCTCAGGTTCAATATACCGGTTCCACGGTCGGTACCTATTTTGCGCCTACGCAAGCCGCGACCACAGGCATTGGAACGAATATGTACAATTACCTGAATGGGTATCTGTCCGCGAGTGAGGGTGTTTTTACACATAGAATGGATATCTATAACGAGGAAATCAAGAGCATCAATGACCAACGCGATGCCTTGGATATACACATGCAAAAAGTGAAAGAAAGATTGATCAGTCAATACAGTGCAATGGATAGCCTGGTCGGAAAACTCAATTCGTTGGGAAATTATCTGACGAACCAGTTTTCCGCAAAGAAATAAGGTTTCATCTGTCGAATCTACGTCGCCTGGACGGGAGTATATTATGAGGTCTAGTGAAGCAAAGAGTGCAATTGATAAATACGCAAAAATGAATACGCGTACTGCGGGTGAATATGCCAATCCCCATCGGTTGATACAAATGTTGATGGAAGGGGCGTTGGAGAAGATTGCAACGGCTAAAGGTTATATGGAACGTAAAGAAATCGCGGACAAAGGCGTGTATATCAGCTGGGCGATCTCCATTATTGACGGGTTGAGGATTAGTCTAGACCACAAAAATGGTGGTGAGCTTGCGTCTAATCTGGAAGCTGTATACGACTACATGCAGCGCCGCCTAGTTGAGGCGAACATTCACAACAAAGTAGAAATGCTGGACGAAGTATCCGGCCTCATTCGATCAATCAAGGAGGCATGGGACAACATCCCAACGCAAATAGACGTGGAACAATTTAAACAGACGGGAATATAAAAGCGTAGTAACACCATATCAATTTGTTGGTAAGGGAGTGTGTTCCATGGATGCCATATTATTGGAAAGTGACCTGTCTACGTTGCGCACGAGGATTGAGGACCTTCATGCGTGCAGTGTAAAGATGCTAAAAGCTGCAGAGTCAGGTGATTGGGACGAAGTGGCAAGCTTGGAAAGTGAAAGAAAGCACTTAGAACTGCTACCGAAGATAGCGCATTGCGGAAACGATGTGAGGGAAGAGCTACAATCCAAGTTAATGGAAATATTGGAAATTAACAAAAATATAATGATGTTAGCGACACATACCCGAGACAGTATTGCGAAGAAATTGGCTGTGATAAAACAAGGCTCTATTGCGTCCTACCAATATAAGAAAATTTAGCGATAGCGACACCTGCAAACCCCAGTACCCCCCGCGGTGAAAATCCTACGTCTCGTTCTTTCAGACATTAAACCACTCTATTCACAAGTATTTTAGCCCCATAGGCGACACACGTCCTACACAACGCTGGGCACCAAGTTTGCACCAAATAATTAGAAAAATCATTCGTTTTCACCCTACGTAGGCTAAATAAACAGGTGAACCGAACAGCGTGGAATCATAGCGCTGATGCGATGCACTTTCGTT
>JAOUGF010000280.1 GCA_029857925.1 Gammaproteobacteria bacterium | reverse complement strand
CCGTGCACCCGGTTTAACTGTCTGTATCCCCAGTTTCATCGCCTCATAGGCTACCGTCGCTAGGCGTTTGGCTAGCACGGGGGGCTCACCTATCATAAACATCATGCTGGTATCGCCATGATATCCATCTTTTATAATGGTGATGTCGATATTAATTGCATCGCCATTTTTTAACACTTTGTCGCTTGGAATTCCATGACATACCTGATGATTAACCGAGGTGCATATGGATTTTGGAAAGCCGTGATAGTTTAATGGGGCAGGGATCGCGTGTTGCACTTCGGTAATATATTTGTGTGATATATCATTGATTTCATTTGTAGAAATGCCCGGCCTGATAAAGGGCGTTAACATCGTCAAGACATCTGCCGCGAGGCGGCCGGCGACGCGCATCTTAGCGATCTCTTCAGGGGTTTTAATGCTTACACTCATGGTTGATGCGCCTTGCAATACCGTATTACGCTAAGGGATAGGATTTGTCGTTTGTGCCGGATTATGGTATAAATCGCTTCGCAGTTTAGCAACTTAAATCCACACACCCCTCGACACGTGGGCCGGGGTGCCTGCCAAGGTATATCCTCGGAGGGTCGGCGCATGGGAGGGGTGGAGGCTTAACCCCGTTTAGGAGTATAGAATGTCTAGCGTTACAATGCGTCAAATGCTTGAGGCCGGTGTACATTTCGGCCACCAAACTCGTTACTGGAACCCGAAGATGGGCCCTTATATCTTCGGTGATCGCAATAAAATCCATATCATCAATCTTGAAAAGACCATGCCGTTGTTTCAAGAGGCGATTAATTTCGTCAGTGGTCTGGCCGCCCGTAAAGGCGTCATTCTGTTCGTCGGTACCAAGCGCGCCGCGCATGAAGTCGTAAAGGAAGAAGCCATACGTTGCAATATGCCCTTCGTCAACCGTCGCTGGTTGGGCGGCATGTTGACCAATATGCGCACGGTTAAACAGTCGATTCAACGTTTGAAAGACCTTGAAGCGATGCAAAAAGACGGTCATTTTGAACGCATCAGCAAGAAAGAAGCCCTGATGTTGACCCGTGAAATGGATAAGTTGGAAAAGAGCTTGGGCGGTATCAAAGACATGCCCAGCCTGCCGGACGCGATGTTTGTCATCGATGTCGGTCATGAAGACATCGCGATTGCCGAGGCCAAGGCATTAGGCATCCCGGTCGTAGGTGTCGTCGATACCAATAGCAATCCAGAAAGTGTCGATTATGTCATCCCCGGCAATGACGATGCGATACGGGCAATCAAGTTGTATGCCGCGACCGTGGCTGACGCGATCATTGATGGTCGTCGCTCGGCGTTGGATATCAGCGGCAAAGGCGATGAATTTGTCGAGTTAGACGATAAAGGCGGTGTACAGTCCGATGCAGATGCGGCAAAGCGCAAGGCTGCACCCCCCAAAAAAGTGTTACCGAAGAAAAAGCCTGCGCCTAATAATGGCAAGGGTCGCGGTGGCAAGCCCGGTGATAGCGACGAATAGCGCTTGTGCATTTGATCTATAGTATAGAAATGCGGTAACTGTGAACTGAGAAGGGGGCCAACGCCCCCTTTTTATGAATCGCGGGATGTGAAATTCCTCTATTTAAACAAATAGTTAACATTTTGAGGTTATACCAGTTATGAATATTTCGGCGACCCTGGTGAAGGAATTACGTGAGCGCACTGGCGCAGGCATGATGGAATGTAAAAAGGCCCTAACCGAGACGCAAGGCGACATCGAAGCGGCCATCGAACACATGCGTAAGGCCGGTATGGCCAAGGCGGACAAAAAGGCCGGCCGTATCGCCGCAGAAGGTCTCGTCATGGCGATGACGGATAGCAATAAGAAGACTGCCGTCATCGCCGAAGTGAATTGTGAAACTGACTTTGTCGCTAAGGGCGATGATTTCAAGGGTTTTGTAAAGGCCGTTACGCAGTGCGCACTGGATAACTCTACAGCGGATATTGAAGCCTTAGGTCAGCTACCGATACAAAAAGGCGGTATCACTATCGAAGACACACGTCGTGCCTTAATTGCAAAAATCGGTGAAAATATCAGCGTGCGTCGTGTGCAACTGATTAATACCGGTGCGAACGGCGTATTGGGTATCTATATGCATGGAACGCGCATAGGCGTTGTAACACTCCTGGAAGGCGGCACCGAAGAACTCGCGAAAGACGTGGCAATGCATGTGGCGGCAAGTCGGCCGGTGTGCGTGTCAAAAGACGAAATTCCTGCCGCGACGTTAGCGAAAGAGCGCGAAATTTATCTGGCTCAAACCGCAGAAAGCGGCAAACCCAAAGAGATCATTGAGAAAATGGTCGAAGGTCGCGTGAAAAAATTCATGCAGGAAGTCACATTATTGGGCCAACCGTTCGTGAAGAATCCTGATGTTACAGTTGAGAAATTGCTTGCAGACGCCAAGGCCAAGGCCAAATCTTTTGTGCGCTTTGAAGTGGGCGAAGGCATCGAAAAGAAAGTGGACAATTTCGTTCAGGAAGTGATGGCGCAAGCGCGGGGTGGCTAGTGGCGACGCAGCAGAAACTCAAATATCGCCGCATGTTAGTAAAGCTCAGCGGCGAGGCATTGATGGGGGATTGCGATTACGGTATCGATCCGAAGGTCACTAAGCGCATTGCGCAGGAGATTTCTGCGCTGATCGAGGCCGGTGTCGAGATCGGTATGGTGATTGGCGGTGGAAATATCTTTCGCGGTGCCGGTTTGGCGGCAAACGGCGTGGATCGTGTCACCGCCGACCACATGGGTATGTTGGCGACCGTCATCAACGCGTTGAGTTTGCAAGACGCCCTGGAGCAACATGGGGCAAAAGCGCGGGTAATGTCGGCGATAAAAATTAACCAAATCTGCGAAGACTATATTCGACGCCGCGCGATTCGACACTTGGAGAAAAAGCGCGTAGTGATTTTTGCGGCAGGTACCGGCAATCCCTTTTTTACGACCGATTCCGCCGCAAGTTTACGCGGTGTAGAAATTGGCGCGGATATTGTTTTAAAGGCGACCAAGGTTGATGGTGTTTATTCCGCCGATCCGATGCGAGATCCTACAGCGACATTTTATTCACGTCTAAATTATAACGATGTATTGCAGCGCAATTTACAGGTCATGGATGCAACGGCGATCGTAATGTGTCGCGATCACAATATGCCTTTGCGTGTATTTAACATGAATAAGGCCGGCGCAATGATGCGTATTGCGCAGGGTGAAGATGAAGGTACATTAGTGGAGTGCGGTTGATATGATAGCCAATATCAAGCAAGACGCTGAAAAGCGTATGAAGAAATCCATAGAATCGCTGAAAAGCGAATTGCAAAAGGTGCGTACCGGCCGGGCGCACACGTCATTGCTCGATCACATCACAGTGGAATATTACGGTAGCAATGTACCACTCAGTCAAGTGGCTAATGTCGCAGTAAGTGATGCACGCACCTTGACAGTGACACCGTGGGAAAAGACCATGGTCTCCAAGATAGAGAAGGCTATTCAAACTTCGGATTTGGGCCTTAATCCCGCAACTTCTGGTTTAGTGATACGCGTTCCGCTGCCGGCGCTGACGGAAGAACGGCGCAAAGACCTGGTGAAAGTGGTGCGACATGAAGGTGAAAACGCGCGTGTAGCAGTTCGCAATGTACGTCGCGATGCCATTGCAGATATAAAAAAGGCGCTTAAGGAAAAGTCTATATCCGAAGATGAACAGCGTAAAGGAGAAGAACAGATTCAAAAATTGACGGATCAATACATAGCGGAAGTGGACAAGGCACTGCAGTCAAAAGAAAAAGAATTGATGGAAATGTAGTTGCTAGTCACTATGTGCAAGGTGAGGCGCCGTATATTGCAAAGCATTGCCATTGACTCGCTATCGAAGTACGAAATTATAGAAAGCGGCGAAACATTGTTCTTGGGCTAGGCGATATTAACATGGAATAGTCTCTACGTTATGACCCGCGCACATAGGTAAGACGAAGGTAAAGCTTGGTTTGAGGAGGCAGCGTCGAA
>JAOUGF010000279.1 GCA_029857925.1 Gammaproteobacteria bacterium | reverse complement strand
GACGCTGATACCTTTGCGGCGCGCATAATCCTCGACTTGATCTTTCGCGACCTTGCCGAGCACAAAATATTCGCTCTGCGGGTGCGCGAAATAATAACCGCTGACGGCCGCCGTCGGTAACATCGCATAGTGTTCGGTGATCGTGATCGCGGCCTTTTTCTCCACCTGCATGAGTTGCCACAGCGTGCCCTTTTCGGTGTGGTCGGGGCAGGACGGGTACCCAGGCGCCGGGCGTATGCCGCGATATTTCTCGTCGATCAGTGCGGCGTTTTCCAATTGCTCGTTGCTGGCGTAGCCCCAGAATTCCTTGCGCACGCGTTCGTGCAGGCGTTCGGCGAAGGCCTCGGCCAGGCGATCCGCCAGCGCCTTTAATAAGATCGCGCTATAGTCGTCGTGTTGCGCCTCGAATCTTTTTACGTGCTCATCTATGCCCATGCCCGCAGTGACCGCGAACAGGCCGATATAGTCCTTTTTGCCGCTGTTTTTGGGTGCGATAAAATCGGCGAGGCATTGATTCGCGCGACCCGGTGGTTTTTGGTTTTGTTGCCGCAAAAAATGCAGCGTCGTTGCGACTTTGGTGCGCGTGTCGTCGGTGTAGAGTTCTACATCATCGTCGTTCACGCTGTTGGCGGCATAAAAGCCGACCACCGCCTGCGCGCTTAACCACTGTTGTTGAATCAATTTGTCCAGCATCTTCTGCGCATCGTCAAACAGTTTGCGCGCCTCGCCGCCTTTTTGCGGGTCGTTAAAGATGTCGGGATATTTGCCGTGCATCTCCCACGCAAAAAAGAACGGCGACCAGTCGATACGTTCGCGTAATTCCGCGAGGGGGTAATTGTTGAACACGCGTGTGCCCAAAAACGTAGGCACTGGCGGCGTGTATGTGGCCCAGTCGATCTTGATCTTGTTCGCGCGCGCCTCCGCCAACGTCAGATACTGCGTATGCGATTTTTTACCCGCGTGTTGGGCGCGGACTTGGGTGTATTCCTCTTTGATGTCGGCGACGTATTTTTTGTACAGATCGCGGCTGATCAGGCTTTGCGCGACGCCCACCGCGCGCGAGGCGTCTTTGACCCACACGCTGACGCCGTGGTAATGCGGTTCAATCTTGACCGCCGTGTGCACGCGCGACGTCGTCGCGCCGCCGATCAGCAGCGGGATATCAAAACCCTGACGTTCCATCTCTTTGGCCACGTGCGCCATTTCATCCAGCGATGGAGTGATGAGTCCCGACAGGCCTATGATATCGACCTGGTGTTCGCGCGCCGCGTCGAGGATCTTTTGCGCAGGCACCATCACGCCGAGGTCTATGACCTCAAAGTTATTGCATTGCAACACCACGCCGACGATGTTTTTGCCGATGTCGTGTACGTCGCCTTTCACGGTCGCCATCAAGATTTTTCCGGCGGCGTTTTGGCCGCCCGTTTTGCTGGCCTCGATGTGCGGGATCAGCACCGCGACGGCCTTTTTCATCACGCGCGCGCTCTTGACCACCTGCGGCAAAAACATCTTGCCCTCGCCGAATAGATCACCGACCACGTTCATGCCGTCCATCAACGGGCCTTCGATCACGTGTATCGGTTCGGCGGCCTGCAAACGCGCCTCTTCGGTGTCTTGTTCGACGTAGAGGTCTATGCCTTTCACCAATGCGTGTTCTAAGCGCTTGGCGACCGGCCATTCGCGCCACGCGAGGTCTTCGGTCTTGGCCTGCGCGCCGCCACCCTTGAATTGATCGGCGATTTCCAGCAAACGTTCGGTCGCGTCTGCGCGGCGATTCAACACCACGTCTTCGACGCGTTCGCGTAACAGCGCGGGGATTTCTTCATACACGCCTAATTGCCCGGCGTTGACGATGCCCATGTCCATGCCGGCCTTGATCGCGTGGTATAAAAACACCGTGTGTATCGCCTCACGCACCGGCTCGTTACCGCGGAACGAGAACGATACATTGGACACGCCGCCGGAGATCTTCGCATGCGTCAATTGTTGCTTAATCGCGCGTGTGGCGTCGATAAAATCGACCGCGTAATTGTTGTGTTCGTCGATGCCGGTCGCGACCGCGAAGATATTCGGATCAAAAATAATATCTTCCGGCGGAAAACCGACCTGTTCGGTGAGCAGTTTATACGAGCGCGCGCAGATCTCGACCTTGCGTTTAAACGTATCGGCCTGGCCTTGTTCATCAAACGCCATCACCACCACCGCCGCGCCATAGCGACGCACCAAGCGCGCCTGACGCAGGAACTCGGCCTCGCCTTCTTTCATGCTGATGGAATTGACGACGCCCTTGCCCTGCACGCATTTTAGACCGGCCTCAATGATCGGCCATTTCGACGAATCTATCATCAACGGCACGCGCGAGATGTCGGGTTCGGACGCGATCAAATTCAAGTAAAGCTGCATCGCCGCCGCGCCGTCCAGCATCGCCTCGTCCATATTGACGTCGATGATTTGCGCGCCGTTTTCGACTTGATTGCGCGCGACGTCCAAGGCCTCGGTATATTTATCTTCAAGGATCAGGCGTTTGAATTTCGCCGAACCGGTCACGTTGGCGCGTTCGCCGACGTTGACGAATAAGGAATCCTCGCCGATGTTCAGCGGCTCCAGTCCGGAAAGCCGTGTTTTTGCCGGTAATTTCGGGATATTTCTGCGCGGCACGTCCGCCACCGCCTGCGCGATGGATTGGATATGCGCGGGCGTGGTGCCGCAACATCCGCCGACGATGTTTAAGAACCCACTTTGCGCCCATTCGCGTATGTGTTTGTGCATGAATTCCGGCGAGTCGTCGTATTCACCAAATTCATTGGGCAGACCGGCGTTTGGGTGGACGCTGGTATAGGTGCTCGCGGCGTTCGACATTTCTTCGACGAATTGACGCAGTTGCACCACGCCTAACGCGCAGTTCAGGCCGACCGAGATCGGCTCCGCGTGTGCGACCGAATTCCAAAACGCCTCGACCACCTGGCCGGACAGCGTGCGACCGCTGGCGTCGGTGATGGTGCCGGAGATCATGATCGGCAATTCGATTTGTTGATCGTCGAAATATTTTTTACACGCGAAGATCGCCGCCTTCGCGTTCAACGTGTCGAAGATGGTCTCGATCAGCAAAATATCCGCACCGCCATCGACGAGGCCGGTGATCGCCTCGTAATAGGCATCGACCAATTCATCGAAATGGATGTTGCGAAAACCGGGATTATTCACATCCGGCGAGATCGAACAGGTGCGGCTCGTCGGCCCTAACACCCCGGCGACAAAACGTGGTTTATCCGGCGTTTGCGCCGTGGTCGCGTCGCAGACCTCGCGCGCCAAACGCGTCGCGGCGACGTTTAATTCATACACCAGCGGCTGCATTTCATAATCGGCCATCGACACGCTGGTCGCGTTAAACGTGCTGGTCTCGATGATGTCGGCGCCCGCATCAAGATAGGCCTGATGGATGGCCTTGATGATGGCGGGCTGGGTCAACACCAACAAATCATTATTGCCTTTGACGTCCACCGGATGGTCGGCGAAGCGTTCGCCGCGATAGTCCTTTTCCTGCAGTTTATAGGTCTGGACCATGGTGCCCATGGCGCCATCGAGGATCAGGATGCGCTTAGCCAGCGCGTCGCGCAGCTGCGCAGTGGACGGCAAGTGTTTCAAAACGGTCGCTCCGGGTGGTGTTAGGCCAAAGCCCGCAAGTATACCAGTTTATCGCGATTTAACACTGTTCCCAGGGCAGGCCGTCGTGGCGCCATCCCGCGACGCTGCTGCGGTGGTGGTCTTCATCCAACGGGCCTTCAAACCCGCCTTCGATGTTGTACACATCGGTGATGCCGTCTTCCACTAAGGCGTGGGCGGCCTCCAGCGAGCGCTTACCGCTGCGGCAGATCAATAACACCGGCACGTCGTTATTGTCATCTTCGTGGATAATGCCGCCCAACATCAGTTGACGCACCTTGGTGACGAAGTGGGGGTCAACCTTCCAATCGGGCTCGTCTATCCAGGCGATATGGACGGCGCCTTTAGGGT
>JAOUGF010000277.1 GCA_029857925.1 Gammaproteobacteria bacterium | reverse complement strand
CGCGGCGCGATGAGTGTAGGCGGTGTAGTGTCCGCAATTGTCACGAATTGCGTGGCGGTTGCGTGGTTACCACTGCTATCGGTTGCCGTCCACACCACCGGCGTTGTACCAACAGTGAATCCGTTCAACGGTGCGTTTTGAGTGATGTTGAAACTGAATAAATCATGCGCGATTGCTTTGCCAAGAGTGACCAATGTCGTCGGGCCTGTCGCTTCCATTGTGATATCACCCGGGGCGGAGATCACCGGTGCGGTGGCATCTTGTAGCGTCACGTGCTGACGTCCACGGCTTACGTTTTTGTTGGCGTCTTGGGCGGTCCATGTCACGACGGTCGTTCCCAGAGGATAACCTGCTGCTGGGGCATCATTACTGATGGTGACAGTAAAGATGTCGGTGGCCGTTGCCTTACCTAGATTAATGTCCGCCAACGGTGTGGTAACCGCAGTGGCCTCAACAGTCAAATCCATTGGCAGTGACAGCACGGGCGATGTCGTGTCCGCCACAGTGATGGTTTGCTGTTTGCTTATGCGGTTACCTTGGCTGTCAACGGCAGACCAATTTACGATCGTGGTGCCTAGCGGAAAGAGTATCGGTGCATCATTGGTGACCGCAACCACACCGTCAACCAGGTCTAGCGCACTTGCAGTACCAATATTGACGGAGCTCAATAGTGCATTCGCTTCCGCACTGATATCCGCAGGTAGGGACAGGACAGGAGGTGAATTGTCCGCCAATGTAACACGTTGTTGTGCATATGTACTGTTGCCATTACTGTCGGTGGCTGTCCACGTAACCAAGGTGGTACCGAGAGAAAAGCCTTTGCTAGGCATATCATTTGTGACGGTGGTCGCAAATGCATCTGTGGCGGTGGCCTGCCCGATATCTATGACTGTGTACATGCCGGTCGCTGGTGCAGAAATGTCCACCGGGATGGTCAATTTCGGTGCCGTAGTGTCGCGCAAGGTGACGCGTTGAGATACTGTGGAGGCATTGCCGTTGCTATCAGTCGCAGTCCACGTAATTGTCGAGGTGCCCAGCGGAAAGCTTGCAGGGGCGTTATTTGTAATTGTGACCGGAAAGACGTCCGTCGCACTCGCTTGGCCAAAGTCTACTACGGTAGTCGCGGCGGTCGCTTCCCTGACAACATCGGCAGGCACGGTCAACACAGGGCGCGTGGTGTCCTGTACCGTAATCTTTATATTTTGCGTGCTGGTATTTCCCGCAGCGTCCTTGGCGGTCAAGGTGAGCATAGTAACGCCCAGCGGGTAAACGCTGAGGCTCGGATTCGTGGACACGGTGACGGCGCTGCAAGTATCGCTCGCTTGGTAGCTTAAAGCGTAACTTGCACCTTTTATGCTAGAGGCTTCTATGGACGCAGCTGTGGCAACGGACAGCGCAGGCGCTTTGGTGTCAGTTACGCGGAGATCAACGTTTGCACTTGCCGAACCACCATGACCGTCATTTACCGTTAACGTGGTGGTGTGCAAACCCAAGGGCAGGGAAAGGCTGGGATTCACGCCTGAAATGGAACCGAAATCGCCTGCCCAGGTATAGCTCAGGACATCTTCGTCCGCATCGACGGATGCAGAACCATCAAGTTGAAATGTCGCGCTGCCGGCAGTACATTCTTGACTTTGTGCGGTTCCGGCATTGGCAATAGGCACCGTATTGAGAGGCGCATCACGCAGTCGCGTGTATACATCCGAGCTCAGGTTAGAGTCTCCGACGACTAGATTTGAGGCGAATGAGTTGAATGAGACTATTAAACCGTCATGACTAACACCAAGGCTACGATCGGTAAGGGAGTTGGCCTCAGAACCTGTGGTATCGACATTAATGCGTTCTAGGGTATTTTTTATACGGTCGTGTATAAAAATATCGCCTTGCCCGTTATTGTCATTCGCAATCAAATTTGATGCAAACGACCAAAATACCAGATAGCGGCCGTTGCCGCTGACAAAGGGATGCCAGCTGAATTCATTTGCTTGATTTCCGGTGCTATCCACGCTGATGCGGGTCGTAGTAGAAAATTTTCGGTCGCGCATAAAAACGTCGTATTTTCCATTCGTGTCTCCCGTCACCAGATTTGTGGCCAGGGAAATATAGGCCACAATGCGACCGTCATCACTGACGGAGGGCCAGGTGCTCACGTTGTTGCCCAGTGTTCCATTTGACGCGACGCTTATTAACTCGTTTTTACCCGTAGTGTTATCAAACAGAAAAATGTCGTAAACGGAATTGCTGTCGTTTGGAGCCAGATTGGATGCGCTGGAGACGAACGCAACGTAATTACCGTCACTGCTAATACCGGATGCGAAGCTATCGCTATTGGCTTGTTCACCCGTTGCGCTGGTATTTATGCGCTTTAAAATTCCGCTAGAAAGTTGATATAAAAAGATGTCTCGGAAACTGTTCGTGTCATTCACCGCAAAATTGGTGGCGAGTGAGGAGATAACTAGGTATTTTCCATCACGGCTTAAATAAGGCATATGCGATATGCCGTTCGGTTCGACACCCGAGGGGGAGACGCGCATAATAGAGCTACTATTGCGATCAAATATAAAGACATCGCGGAGCCCGTTTCCGTCATTTGCTATTAAATTGGTTGCATCTGAAGTGAATGCGACGTAACGGCCATCACCGCTGATGGACGGTTCTACGCTATTGGCGTTGCCTGCGACGCCCGATCCGTTCATACTGATAAGTTGAATACCGCCTGTAGACGTGTCCTTGATATAGATTTGAGATTTACCGTTTGTATTTGTACTCACTAAATTGCTTGCCAAGGATTCAAACGCAATATACCGTCCGTCACTTGTCAACGTCGATACAAAAGAATTACTGTTTGCCTGTGCGCCACCTGCAGATACGCTTATTCGCGTAGTATTGGCACCAAATGCGGGTGGAGTGACAATTAGTGCGACCATTACCGCCATCGCTAAACTACGTTGGGTCAACATGATTAGTTCCCCCTCAGCATACTGGTCACTGAAAGCGTTACATGCTCATTCGTCGCGCTGTGCGCGGTCAACCGAAAAAACAGCGGTGAACCGTTGACGACATAGTGGTAGGTGATGGGCGTAGCCAGTGTCCAATACGCAGTTGTTTGATCACCAGCTTGTAAAGTGCCGATTTGGACGTTGGTTTGTGTATCCGGCGCTATTTCCGGGCTGGTGGATTCGAGCCTGATATGTTGCAGATCCATGGTACCGGTATTTGAAAGGCGCAATTCCAACGTCATGGAATTGGGGGCAGCAGGGGTGAAGTTTCCGATTCTATGGGAGATGACGATATCTTGTCCGGCGTCTGCGCCACTGTTTAAACTTAGGGTGGAAAGTAATGTGGCAAATACCACTTGTTTTACTGTGGTATTGCCCGCGCAATCCGAACGTATTGCTTGGATTTTCTTAAACATTGATCACCCCATATTAAATGAGGCGTCCTTGCCTCTGGATTTGATTTTGTATTGCATGGCGATTAGTGCAGCGTTGCGCTACCGACGATATAGCTGGTGCCCGTGCCGGTCGTCGCATTCATATCGAAATTGACCGACCCACTGGGAACTGCGCCGTTAGCGGTGTTAATGCTGGGGCCGGCAAGATTGCCGTTCACGGATCCTCCAGCGGAAATGGTGGTACCGGACATCAGCGTGGCATTCACGCTTGAAAAATTTCCACCAAAGGAGGCATCTTGATTATTGATCTTCATGCTGCCGGTGGTGCCGCTCCAACTGTCACCATTGTTCGCTACATTGATGTTTCCAGCGATGGTCATAGCTGAGAAGTCTGCCATGAGTGCGGTACCGATCGTCAACTGTGCTGTCGCAGGCGACATCGTGGTGCTGGTTAACGTATAGCTGTAGGTACCCTGCGTCGGTAGTGCGATCACGGGCACGCTATCGGTACGCGACACACTCAATACGTCGCTTATGGACTGCGTTTGTGTCACGTTAGACGATGCGATCGCGGTATTTTGTGGCGTGGTAGTGCTACTGCCGACAGTAGTGAACAGTCCCGTGTTGGGCGC
>JAOUGF010000278.1 GCA_029857925.1 Gammaproteobacteria bacterium | reverse complement strand
GGCCATCCGCTGCACCCGTACCTGGACGCGTATTGCGAATGGGCGCTGGCCGCCGGGTTCTCCGAACACACGATGGCGACGCGCCGCTTTGCGGTGCAGCGCTTCATCGTCTGGTGCGACGAGCGCGGCATCACCAAACCGGTCGAGGTCACCCGCCCGATGCTGGAACGCTACCAGCGCACCTTGCACCAATACCGCAAGAGCGACGGCGCGCCGCTGTCGGTCCTCGCGCAGCTCGGTTTGCTCAACGCGCTGGTGGCGTGGTTCCGCTGGATGGTGCGGCAGAACCACCTGCTGCACAACCCCGCCGCCGACCTCGTGCTGCCGAAGAAACCGAAGGCGCTGCCCAAGACCATCCTCACGGTCGCTCAAGTCGAAGCCATCCTGAACCAGGCCGACCCCGCGACGCTGCTCGGCATCCGCAACCGCGCCATCATGGAAGTGTTCTACTCGACCGGCATCCGGCGCATGGAAATGATGCACCTGAAACTGTACGACCTCGACACCGGTCGCGGCACGCTGATGGTGCGCCAAGGCAAGGGGCGCAAAGACCGCTTCCTGCCGATCGGGGGGAGGGCGTGCAAGTGGGCCGACAAATACCTGCTCGAAGTCAGGCCCGAGATCGTCGCGGGCTTTGACGATCAGACCCTGTTCCTGGACGACTTCGGCAGACCGATGGGCGCGACCTTCCTGGGCGACCTGATGCGGCGGCACGTCGAAGCGTCCGGCATCACCACGCCCGGCGCGTGTCACGTCTTCCGCCACGCGATGGCGACCCACATGCTGGAGAACGGCGCGGACATCCGCTTCATCCAGGCCATGCTCGGCCACGCCAACCTGGAGACGACGCAGATCTACACGCAAGTGTCGATGACCAAGCTCAAGGAGATCCACAACGCGACGCATCCGGCGCGATTGGAGCGCGTCAGAGGGAATCAAAATGGCGCGGCAGGGGAAGCCGTCGGCGAGGATGCGCAAGCGCTCCTGGACGCGATAGAAAGCGAAGGCGAGGACGCGGACGATGAGGGTGCAGACGGTGTTGCAGCGGACGCGCCAAAAGCGGCGCGCCGCTGAACGTGATGCTCCGTTCACCGCTCCGTCACGGCGCTTGCAAAAAACAAAACCGCAAGCCCCGCGCCGTCGCTGGCGCAGTGGTGGCTCGACGTGCATAGCTCTGTGGGTAGTGTGTTAACAGCATGTGACCGGCATCGAGCCGGTCACATGCTGGCAGGCGCGAGGGTAAATTGCCGTGGGCAATTCAACATAACAGGGCGTTATGCAAAGTTGCTGCGCAACCGCTGGCGCGCCCTGCGGGTTCGCATAACACCTGTTATGTCTCGCGCCCTCGCGCCTGCGGTCTTGTCGCTGCGCGGCTTGTTGGAGTGTTCTCCCCCTGACCCCCGCCGGGGGTAGGCAGCAAAACGGGGCTGGTGAAGCGCCGCCCCTCCGCCTTTTGCTGCGCGGTGCTGCGCGCTATGTTTGTTTGTGGTGTGGTCGCTACGCGGTCGGTTGTTTGTGGTGTTGTGCGGCAAGCCGCGCCATTGTTTGATGCGGGGGAAGCTGCGCTACCCCCACACCCCCCGGCTTTGTGCGGTCGTGCTGCGCACCACCGCGTTTGTTTTATTGCCCCCGCCCGGCCACCCGACCGCCCCGAGGGGCTCCCCCAAATCAAAACCCGCGAAGTGTGGAGGAGGCTCCCGCTGTTTGCTACAGATCGTAGCGCCGTGCTCGCCGCGTCAAGGGTAAAGCTCCGCTGCGCTACGCCGCTGCGCGCCCTTGACCCGGCTGCGACTCGGCGCTGCTGGGACACCGCAAACAGCGCTCGCGTCGAGGGCTGTATTACACGAAGGAGAACATCATGAAACGCAAAAACAAACTATCAATCGAACTGCCCGCAGAATTTATTGAGCTATGCGAGGCCGATGGCGTAACGCCGGAGATCGTGTTGCGCGGCTTCATCGCCGATCTGGCCGGCATCATGAACTGGCAGGCAGCGCCCCGCGCGGACGGCTACAGCAGCAACGGCTCGGACGAGCGCGACATGGCGCAGGCTTACTACGAGCGGGTCGGTTACCCGCACTGGAACAAGTAAACCAACGGGGCGGCGCTGCCGCCCCGTTTTAGCCGCTGCGCGGCTGCGGCTAAAGAAAAAATCCAAAGCAAACCCAAACCCGCCTGCAGGAAAAAACCCCTTGCCTTCGCGCGGGCGCGTAAGCCAGAATGCGCCTCTAGGAAAAAATAATTAAAACCGGGAGAGCCGTCTTCTTCATCGCCCCGCAAAGCCGCGAACTGCTTCAAGGAATGATGCCCGTTTACGACGGAAGTGCGTCAGGCGGATTACTTGGTGGCGTCAATACGTATACCTATGTGGATGGAAATCCACTGAGTTTTATTGACCAGTTTGGATTGGCGCGTGCTCCACGTTTGTTTGACCCTAAAAAAGATAGTCTCGATAACCGTTCCGGTCCTATCGATCAATCAGGTAGGAATGGCGGAAGAACTGGTGCAACTATTGAGAGGGGCCCTGACAGCCCTAATTTGAAAGATAGGGTAAGAGATAAAGCTATTGACAAAATTATAGAACAAGCAACTGGAATGCCAAATGTGGCCTCCAAATCACCGTGGGGTATGGCTGCTTGGGCATTAATTCATTCTGAAAGTTTGAACGAAGGCGAGGATGCCGATGTCGCTAAAATGCACGCAGAAGCTGCTGCCAACCGGAATGATCTAAACAAAAATTGCAAAAAATATTAGGAATTGTAATGTGCCTAGGTCAATTGAAGAGTAAGCATAGACAATGAGGCTGCGAGTGAAAAAATTACCACACGGAATTGAAAACCTAACAGGTATACGCAAGTGGATCAAAGAGATTGCCTGTACCCCGACATATTTAGGTTCCGCTTTAATCGCGATTAAATACACGGGGGATAACTTTTTAATAAGCACTTTGGTA
This sequence comes from Gammaproteobacteria bacterium, assembly GCA_029857925.1. Classification (GTDB taxonomy): domain Bacteria; phylum Pseudomonadota; class Gammaproteobacteria; order S012-40; family S012-40; genus CAKKRP01. Next base: position 1,073 of record JAOUGF010000278.1, on the reverse strand, counting down.
TTTTTGTGCTTTTTAATGATTTCTCATCATCTTTACGAGTATTTATTTTTGAACTTTGATACCAGCGGTAAAAAGAAGAAACTCTTTTTTTTTGTGTTTGCCCAGATTTTTTTCTGGGTTTTAATTATTTTGCTACTCCCTTGATTCGAAATGAAATGGGGACGGAGCCCAATTGTTTTTTAGCAAGAACAATCGGGTTACCACAAATAAATTTAATAGCACACACGAATGAAATGGGGACGGAGCCCAATTGTTTTTAATGATCGATATGAAAAGTAAAGGAATTGAGCCATGCCACGGCGAGCGCGGATAACAGTCGCAGGCGTGCCGCATCACCTGGTGCAGCGTGGCCACAACCGGCAGGCGACGTTTTTCGCCGACGAGGATTACCTCGCGTATCGGCACAGTTTGAAGGAGGGAGCGCAACGCTACCGTTGCGCGATACACGCTTACGCGCTGATGACGAACCATGTTCACTTGCTGGTTACACCGTCAAATGAAGATGGCTTGTCTGCCCTGATGCGTTATCTGGGCAGCCGCTATGTGCAATACATCAACTTCGTTTATCGACGGAGCGGGACGTTGTGGGAAGGTCGATTCAAGTCGAGCCTGGTGGATCAGGAACAGTATCTGCTGACCTGCTACCGGTATATCGAACTGAACCCGGTGCGGGCCAACATGGTGGCGCAGCCGCAGGAATATCGCTGGACGAGTTATGCCAGCCACGCGTTGGGCAAGCATGATGATTTGATTGACGACCATACGCTGTATTTGGCGCTGGGCAACACGGAAGAGACGCGCAGTGCAGCCTACCGCGAATTGTTCCGGTACCAGCTTGACGATGTGCAGTTAACGGACATCCGCGATTCGCTAAACAAGGGAACGGCAGTGGGTGCGGAGCGGTTCAAGGATCAGATCGAGGAAACGGTAGCGCGCTCGGTGCGACCGGGGCAGGCAGGGCGCAAAAAGGTGCGGGCGGCTGGCGTGTTATGCGGCGAACAGGTGGGTTTACGGTTTGAGGAATGAAGGAATGAACGTGAGCGGAATTATGGCGAGTGAATTACGGATGGGGA
>JAOUGF010000276.1 GCA_029857925.1 Gammaproteobacteria bacterium | reverse complement strand
TGATGTAATCTTCTGTTTGCTTGGTGCGCGGATTGGTGAAAATGGTGTTGGTATCGCCAAATTCAATCAAATCGCCCATAAACATAAACGCGGTGTAATCTGAAACGCGCGCCGCTTGCTGCATATTGTGCGTCACGATGACGATTGTATATTTAGACTTCAATTCGTAAATGAGTTCCTCAATTTTTAACGTCGAGATCGGGTCCAACGCCGATGCGGGTTCATCGAGTAAGATGACCTCCGGCTCGATCGCGATCGCGCGCGCGATCACTAAACGCTGTTGTTGTCCACCCGACAAGCCTAAGGCATTGTCTTTTAAACGGTCCTTAACCTCGTCCCACAAGGCCGCGCCACGTAGGGCCTTTTCGACCACCTCGTCGATCTTGTGACGATCAGACACGCCTTGGATACGCAAGCCATAGGCCACGTTTTCATAAATTGACTTCGGAAACGGATTGGGTTTTTGAAACACCATGCCCACGCGCCGACGCAAATCGGCGACACTGACGTGTTTGTCGTAGATATTGTGGCCTTCCAGCAAGATACGGCCTTCAATGCGCACGCCGTCCACCAGATCATTCATGCGATTGAAACAGCGCAACAATGTCGATTTGCCGCAACCGCTGGGCCCGATAAAGGCGGTGACCTTTTTTTCCGGGATGCTCATGTCGACATTGCGCAATGCCTGTTTGTTGCCGTAAAACAGGCGTAAATGCTCCACCTGCATACAGATGCGTTCTTGAGTGATATCCATAGGCGTGAGACCGCGCGCCAAATTGCCGATGTCTACGCCGTGCGTAAGGGAGATGCTGCTCATTATCTGTTACTCAAGCCGATGTCTCTAGTGTTCCAAGGAACGGTATTTTTCCCGCAAATGATTGCGTATGCCGATGGCGCCGATGTTTAACAATATCACGACCAGCACCAATAGCAAGGCCGTCGCATACACCACCGGGCGCGCCGCCTCGATATTCGGGCTCTGAAAGCCGACGTCGTGGATGTGAAAGCCCAAGTGCATGAATTTTCTATCCAGGTGTAAATACGGGAACTCGCCGTCCAGCGGTAGGCTGGGGGCGAGCTTGACCACGCCGACCAACATCAGCGGCGCGACCTCGCCCGCGGCGCGCGCTACGGCCAAGATCAAGCCGGTCATAATCGCCGGGGACGCCATCGGTATCACGGTGCGCCATAAAGTTTCAAACTGCGTGGCACCCAAGGCCAGGCTGCCCTCGCGTATCGCGCGCGGCGTGCGTGACAGGCCTTCCTCGGTGGCGACGATCACCACCGGCACTGTCAATAAGGCCAGTGTGATGGATGACCACAGGATACCCGGCGTGCCAAACGTCGGTGTTGGCAACGCCTCGGGGAAAAACAATTGGTCGATATTGCCGCCCAGGAAATAGACGAAAAATCCAAGGCCAAACACGCCGTACACGATCGACGGCACCCCGGCCAAGTTGTTGACCGCGATGCGTATCAGGCGCGTGACGACGCCTTGCTTGGCGTATTCACGCAGATACACCGCGGCCACCACGCCGAACGGTGTCACCAGCACCGACATCACCAACACCATCATGATAGTGCCGAAGATCGCGGGGAAGATGCCGCCCTCGGTATTCGCCTCGCGCGGTTCGTCGGAGACGAACTCCCACGCCTTCGCGAGATAAAACCCGATTTTTTGCACGACGTTCATGTCATTGGGGAAATAGAAATTTACCCATTTGCCGAGCGGTACATCGATGCGTCTGCCGTCGGAAATTTCCACCACCGCGCTGTCGCGCAGGCTGTCTTGTGCCATTTTGCGCAATTGAGTCTGCAATTCTTGAAATTCCATCTGCGCCTCGGCGCGCTCGGCATCGAGTTCGGCGCGTTGTGGCGCGCCGAATTGCTGCGCCAATTCCAATTTACGTTGTTTGAGGCGCATGCGCTCAATACGCGCATTGATGTGGCCGATGTCGAATTTTTCAATTTTGCGTATTTGGCTGACCAATTCGCGGGTGCGCGGCAAACGTTCTTTCAGCGCGTTGACGGCCGCCGCGCCTTCTGCAACCACCTGGCCGTTATCCTTCAGCGCGACGATGCGCCCGTACAGGTTACCCCACTCGCGGCGTTCCACCACCGCCAGATCGGTGGGATATTTGATGTCGCGTAAATCTTGCGCCAACGTCCAGCGAAAATCCTGGCCGGAGGCGTCGCGGTTGCCGGTCTTAATCAATAAGCGCTCCACCCACGTGCCGGTCGTTGGCTGCAACGTGATACCGGCCTCGCGCAGGTGCTGCGCCAATATGCGTTCGCGATCATGAATTTCACCGATAATGAGTTGGTCAGCGGCCTGGGCGTCGGTGATGTGCGCCTCAAATACCGCTGAGGGCCAGAAATGCGCCAAGCCGCGCACCGCGATTAAGATCAATAAACCGACCACCATAATCAACGATAAGCTCACCGCGCCGGCGGTCAACCAGATCCACGGGGTACCTGAACGAAACCATTGTCGCATCATAATGAGCTGTACTTTTTGCGCAGGCGTTGACGTATGGTCTCAGCCAGTGTGTTGAACACGAAGGTGAACATGAACAGGATCAGCGCCGCGAGGAACAACACGCGATAATGCGTGCTGCCGACCTCGGATTCGGGCATCTCCACCGCAATATTGGCGGACAAGGTACGCATGCCTTGAAACGCGCTGAAGTCCATCACCGGCGTATTGCCGGTCGCCATCAACACGATCATCGTCTCGCCGACCGCGCGCCCTAGCCCCATCATGACACCGGAGAAGATACCGGGGCTGGCGGTCAACAACACCACGCGCATCAAGGTCTGCCATTGGGTGGCGCCCAACGCCAACGAGCCGTTAATCAAGTGCCGTGGCACGCTGAAAATGGCGTCTTCGGTGATAGAAAATATGGTCGGGATGATCGCAAATCCCATCGCGATACCGACGACCCACGCGTTGCGTTGATCGAAGGTCACACCCATATCATTGGTCAGCCAACTGCGCAAATCGCCGGCGAAAAACCATACCTCGAGCGGATGGCTGAGTTGTAATGAAACGATAATCAGCAAGCCTACGACGGGCACCAGCAACAACGGCAACCAACCGTCCGGCACGCGCAGTTGCCAGGTGCGCGGCAGCGTTTGCCAAACGAAGGCCGTGAGTAGCAAGCCAGTCGGCAACAACAATAACATCGCCGCGAATCCGGCCAGGTATTTTTCCACTAACGGCGCCAGCCACAACCCCGCAAGAAACCCCAGGATGACGGTCGGCAGGGCCTCCATAATCTCAATCGTCGGTTTGACCGTGCTGCGCATACGCGGCGCCATAAAATAGGCGGTGAACAACGCGCCCATGATCGCCAACGGCACCGCAATCAACATCGCATAAAACGCCGCCTTCAGTGTGCCGAAGGCCAACGGCGCCATACTGAATTTGGGTTCAAAGTCGTTATTCGCGGCGGAGGATTGCCAAATGTAATCGGGCTGTTGGTAGCTTTCGTACCATACCTTTTCCCATAGGCTGGACCATGACACCTCGGGGTGCGGATTATTGACGCGGAAATAACGCATCCGGCCGTCGCGTGTCTCGGCCAGCAAGCCGTTACCGCGCGGCGAGATTGCCATCGCGCGCACCGGGCTGTCGGCGATCTTCTCCGTCAACAAGGTGCGATGGGCGGTCGCGTGAAATATTCCGATATTGCCCTCACTGTCCGCCGCGAAAAAGCCCTTGCGACCGTATTCCGGTTCCAATTCGCCCACCGGACGGGAAAATTCGTGAAATTCGCGAATTTTATTCACGGTGATGTTGTTGCGTTGATCACGGACCGGAAACCATTGCGCAATACGTCCTGTGGAATCGCCCGCCAGCAACGAAATACCGCCGGTTAAAAAGTGCAGGCTCGTCAGCTCGGCATTGCCTTCGGTCAGGCGCAGACGTTGAATCAGTTTGGGGTTGCCTTTATTCGAGATGTCGAAATAACTGACCTCGCCGCTGGAGCTCGCGACATACAATTGGCGTTGTTCCTTGCCCACC
>JAOUGF010000275.1 GCA_029857925.1 Gammaproteobacteria bacterium | reverse complement strand
CCTGTACACCGCTGGCGGGGCCGATAAACTGCACGCCGCGCGCGCGCAGGCTCGCGACATTGGCCTGCACCGCGACGGCCTGCCACATTTGCCGATTCATCGCCGGTGCCACCCACAGCGGCGCGGTCGTCGCCAGGCACAGCGTCGATAACAAATCGTCGGCCAACCCATGCGCCAACTTGGCCAGAATATCCGCACTGGCCGGGGCGATGACGACGGCGTCCGCCCAGCGCGCGAGTTCGATGTGTTCCATCCCCGTGCCTGCGGATTCAAACAACGACGTGTACACCGGTTGACCTGCGACCGCCTGCAGCGCCAACGGCGTGACAAACTGGCGGCCACCGGCCGTCAATACCACGCGCACGTCGGCGCCCTGGTCGCGAAATCGCCGTACCAGGTCAGGGGATTTGTACGCGGCGATTCCCCCGCTCACGCCAATTACGATATGCTTGGCCATCACATTCATATCTCGCATTGTAGCAAGAATCGGCGCCACTCCGCGCCTCAACGATACCCAGGGAGGGTAAGATGGCCATCACCGACTGGCCGGTCGAGGAACGACCGCGTGAAAAATTATTACAACGGGGCCCGCAAGCGCTCTCCGACGCCGAATTACTCGCGATATTTTTGCGTACCGGCGTGGCAGGCAAGTCTGCCGTCGATCTCGCGCGCGAATTATTGCAGGGCTTTGGCAGCCTACGCGCGTTGCTGAACGCCGACCATGCCCAATTTTGCGCGGGCCATGGCCTGGGCACCGCGAAATTTGTACAACTGCAGGCAGTGTTGGAGATGGGCCGCCGTCACCTGCATGAGACCTTGCAACGCAGCGACGCGCTGCAAAATCCCGACGATACCCGCCGCTATCTCACCGCGTGCCTGCGCGATTACCCCTATGAAGTGTTCGCGTGTCTATATTTAGATCAACGGCACCGCGTGATCTGCTTCGAAGAATTATTTCGCGGCACGTTGGACGGCGCGCCGGTCTATCCGCGCGAGGTCGTCAAGCGCGCGCTGGCGCACAACGCAGGTGCGATGATCTTCGCGCACAATCATCCGTCGGGCGTGGCGGAGCCCAGCCGCGCGGATGAGGCCGTCACGCAGCGGCTGAAAAACGCGTTGGCCTTGGTGGACATCCGGGTGTTAGACCACGTGGTGATAGGGGATGGACAGTGTGTGTCGTTCGCGGAACGTGGATTGTTATAAACACTGACCACACATATTTATGACGAGAAACGCGGCGTCGGCCACTGCCTCAGCCAGACCTCAAACGCGTGCTCTTCCAATGGGCGGCTAATAAAATAGCCTTGCGCCGCATCGCACCCTAGCGTTTTCAGCCGATCCAAACACGCCTGCGATTCCACCCCCTCCGCCACCACCTTCAATCCCAAATTGTGGCCAAGATCGATGGTGGACTGCACGATCACCGCATCGCCTTCATCCTGTAACATGTCCATCACAAACGAACGGTCTATCTTTACCTCATCCACCGGCAAACGCTTGAGGTAGGCGAGCGAGGAATAGCCAGTACCGAAATCGTCGATCGACAAGCGCACACCCATCTCGTCGAGTTGACTGAGAATCTTCAGCGCGCGCACCGGATCGCGCATGATAACGCTCTCCGTGATCTCAAACTCCAACCACTGCGGCGCCACTTTCCAGTTCAACAATTGGGCGGCGATGCGATTCGGAAAATCCAAGTCCTGCAGGTTACGCACGGACAGATTGACGCTAATGATTTGCTGGATGCCCGCCATACGCCAACGGTAATTCCGACTCAGCGCCGCATTTAACACCCATTCGGTCAACGGATTGATGAGCCCACAACCTTCCGCGAGTGAGATGAATTCCAACGGCGGTATCAACCCCTTATCCGGATGCTGCCAACGCACCAACGCCTCCGCCCCATAGATCGCGCCGCTTTGCAAATCTATTTTCGGTTGATAGTGCAACATCAATTCGCCGCGCTCGATTCCGCGCCGTAATTCACCGATGAGCGAAAGGCGATCCGGGCTATGGGAGTCGGATTTAATGTCGTATACCGCATAACCAAGGCCATTGCCTTTGGCGGAATACATCGCGACATCCGCGCGTTTTATCAACGTGTGCGCATCGTTACCGTCAACGGGATAAGTTGCCAGACCTATACTGGCTTCAATATTGAGGACGTGCGGATCGACCGCCACGTCAAGGTCTAACGCGCCGCGTATCTTGGTGATTACATCCAACGCCTGGTGGACGCTGGTGCTCGGTAACAACACCACGAATTCGTCGCCGCCAAAGCGGGATATTGTATCCGAAGATCGCAACACCTTTTCCAGACGCCTGGCGACCTCGTACAATACCTCGTCGCCGATGTGGTGGCCCAACGTGTCATTAATTTCTTTGAAGCGATCCAAATCCATCATCAGTATCGACAACGGTTTTTGTTGCCTATCCGCGACGCGCATCGCCAAATCCAACCGGTCATAGAATAGCGCGCGGTTGGGCAGGCCGGTCAACGCGTCGTGCATCGCCTGATATTGTATCGCCGCTTCCTGCGCCTTTCTTTCTGTAATGTCCGTCAATGAACCTGCCATGCGCGCTGCCTTTCCGGTCAGATCGCGCTGCACCTTTCCACGCACCAAGACCCACAAATAGGCTCCTGACTTTTGCCGCAAACGATGTTCACTCGCATAAAATTCCCCGCGCCCGCCAAGATACTCCGCCAATTTGTCCAACGTGGCGGCCTTATCTTCCGGATGGATACGATCTTTCCATTCTTGTATGCCGGACACAAAAGCCAGTTCATCGTCGCGATAACCCAAAATGTCCTTAAATCGTGGAGAATATTCCGCCTTTCCTGATAAAATATTCCAATCCCAAATACCGTCGTTGGTTCCGCTGACCGCCAACGCAAAACTTTCACGACTCTCTTTAATCTCCGCAATCTGACCGCGTATCTTCAATGCCATCAGATTAAACGCGCGCCCGACATCCGCCACTTCATCACCGCCATTGATTCGCACCTCCGCGTATAAATCGCCGTTCGCAAAACGCTGAGCCGCTTTCACCAAAACGTCCAAACGACGGGTCAACAAATACCCCAATGACATCCCTATCACCGCGATAACGATCGTGCCCACAATGGCCAAGATGACACCCAATGTCATGGCCTTGCTGTTGGATGCCACCAACGCCGCCCGTGAGAACTCTACCGCTAACGTGCCCAATTTTTCATTTTGATTTCGTATCTCACGCGTACGCCAATAGTGATTTTCTGAATTCCGCAGGCGGGGCGATACGCCGCCCAATTCGGACATCTCCGTGCTGGCCATTACGCGCCCAAGATAATCCGCCAGCAGCAAGCGCGTCACGTCTTGATCATTTTGGATTTTATGCATATAGATTTGCACATCTGTATATTCCTCCGTCAACAATGCGATACGCCCGATTTCGGTGAGCGGGCTTAGAGTAACTTCTTCATGGGCAATTTGCTGTTTCTCGCTCGCATCAAACGTAAGCGTTAACGTCTGCCACAAAACTGCAGCCACCAATAGCGCCTCGAGCACCACGATAGAAGCGGCAATACGGTATTTAAGAGAGAAACGCAACTCCACGACTATTACTTTTTCTTTAGATACATACGCACTACGTCATATTCGGCATCTGTCGCCGCTGCAAACGGTTTCAACTGGGCGTGTTCCAGTAATTTTCGCCCGGCATCGGTGTCAGACCATGCAAGCATAATTTTTTTGATGCGATCTCGAACTTGCTTGGAGACGCGCGGGTGTGCGATAAATAAAGAATTCGGAATCGCCTGAGTCTCACCTAATACCTTAAACTTGACTTTCCATTGTGCCTCAAAATAACGAACAGGATAGGCCGCCGTACCGCATACATCGATATTGGCCACCATGAGTTGATGAAGACACGCATCATGTGACTTGAAATAATGAAACGCCACGTCATTGCCCACGCTGATTTTTTGCCGTATGAGCTCCATTTTAGTAAGGTGACTGACCGCCGCCGATTCCGGTGGCAAACCAATACGTTTA
>JAOUGF010000274.1 GCA_029857925.1 Gammaproteobacteria bacterium | reverse complement strand
TGATCTGTGGGTATCCGTAACCCCCGCCCACGCCTTTTAATGCGTGTGCTTTATCACGTATGCCGGGCCAATCCGCCATATCATAGGCGTGATCTAAATCGGATAAGCGGTGGGGTAGCAGTTCGACAAAAAATTGAATCAATTCCGCGCTGATAGGGTCATCCGGTACCAAGGAGGATTCCATAGGCGCGGGATTTTCGCTGGTCCTTTGAGTGGGAGTGAGGTGCTCGCGAATTTTCTCCAAAAATTCTTGGCGATCTATAGGCTTAGAGATAACGTCGTTGCAGCCTGCGTTGAGGCATCGAGCTATATCCTCACCCGCCACGTTGGCTGTCAGTGCTAATATTACGCCGTTATAATTTCGTTGACGTAGAATTTTTGTGGCGGTCAGGCCGTCCATGACGGGCATATTTACATCCATTAATATGATATCAAATGGCACGTTCTGCGCCATTGTAACGCCGTCTTCGCCGTTCTCTGCGCCTACGCACTGCAATCCGACCTTGCGCAGATAAAGCTCCACCAATCGCCGATTGTCTGGTTGGTCATCCACAACGAGTATCGAGCCAACCAGGGTTATAGAATTGGTCGGCGGTATTTGATGAGGTGCGTCCGTATTGGTAATTAATTTATGGGTGAAGAATACGTTTGACAGCGCGCCGGTGGCCAACGAAATGGTAAAGCAACTTCCTTTTCCGAACGTGCTGGTGACGGTGATATCGCCGCCCATTTTTTGAGCGAGGGCTCGAGATAAATAGAGGCCCAGACCAGTACCGCCGAATTTGCGGGTGGTGGATGTGTCGGCCTGGATAAACGGTTGAAAGAGTTTTGACATCTGTTCGTCAGAAATGCCTATGCCGGTGTCCTTGATTGAAAACAATATTTTTTGATCGTTTCGGTCGCAACGTACGCTCAGATTCACCTCTCCACCGCGTGTAAATTTAATGGCATTGCCTATGATATTGTAGAGAATTTGTTTGGTTCGCGTGGGATCGCAGCTAAAATGGATAGGCAACGGATATTCATAGTTTACACCGAATTCAACGCCATTGTTCCTGGCTTGTAGTTTCGCCAAGGCAGTGACATCTTCAAGCAACCCGAAAAGCCCGACCTCGGAATTTTCTATTTCCAGTTTTCCAGATTCTATCTTGGAAAGATCCAGTACTTCATTGATGATTTGATGGAGATGTTTGCCGGCACGTATTATGGTTTTAATTCCCTCGATTCGGTCCGACATGCCCTGGTCATAGTCCAACAAGGTCTCTGCAAAACCTATGATGGCGGTAAGCGGGGTGCGCACTTCGTGACTTATATTGGCGATAAACGCGCTTTTTGCGCGGCTGGCGGCGTCCGCACTGGCTTTCTCGAATTCCACGTGACGCGCATACGCCTCTGCATGTTTCAGGTCGCTGATGTCGATCATAACTCCTATCAGCCCTGCGATATTCCCATTGGCATCGGTAAACGATGCCTTGGAAACCAATAGTTCCTTTTTTGTTCCGTCTTTAAAGGGCATGGTAAGTTCGTAGTTGCGTGATTTTTTTGTGCGGTATAGCGCACTATCCACTTCCTTTTCAAGTTGAAGCGCCGTGTCAGAAATCGGTATATCCGGTTGAGCAATGTCCGCATTTCCAGATATGTCGAAACCGAAAAAATTTAGCCAAGCCCGATTGTAGGCGGTATACTCGCCTTTGGTGTTTTTTGTAAAAACAGGCACAGGTAGTGTATCAAAAAGTGCGGTCTGAAAATTCAATCGTTCTTGCAATAGTTTCTCGTTCTTGGTGAGAGAATCCAATAATGTTGTTGAACGTCGCGTCATGCGCGTGATTGCCCGCGCCACATCCAACCATTCTCTTGGGCCGGATTCTGATATGTGGATGACGGTATTGTTGTTGATGTGCTGTTCTAGTGATCGTGAGGCCTCCCGTATGGGCCTGTATATCCTGCGCACCAAAAAATAAAAACCGATAAAAAATATTGTTGCCTCAATTGTGACCAGTTTTGCGATAAACTGCGCGTATTGCCATAGGTCATTAAAATACCAAACATTGCTCGTATGTAATTTAAACTCGCCTTTTGGGAATGGTATATAAAGTGTGCTTTCGGAGAGTTCGCTTATGGAGGTTAGCCAGTCAGGGTAAAATTGTTGTTTTTTTGCTGTTTTAAATACATGATTATTACCCTCAACGTCACGCCACGATATTTCTTCGATATCTGTGGTTGTGCCAGCGAACGCGCGTATTAGATCCAAGGTTGCGCTATGTTCTACATGAGAATGCTGTGAGAGAAGAATTAACTTTAAGGCGTTGGAGGTATTGTATAGTTGGGCGTCACGTTCTTTCAATAGGTGGCGTGCATGTTCTTCAATTAAAAGGTGTTGCGTAATTAAAAATATGGGAACAAACGCAAAGATTGCGGCGATAGTGACTCTCACCTCAAAATTTGTGAGATATGTTTTAACGCCGATATAAACATCTTTTAGATTCATGGTGTAAGTGAGGCAGCTCTTCTACAACCCATTCGCCGATACCGCGTCGCAATAGTATGTAAATGAAAGTTCTGGACATAAAAAATTCCTATGCTACTTACATCGACAATTCTGAGATTAAATTAATGCGACGAAAAAGGGGCATTGAATAAGCGAATTGTGAGTGTGGTTGAATGTGAAAAATTCAGAAAACTACTGTCAGGCCGAAAACTATTTGTCGACCATGCATGGGATACCTATGTCCAAAATACGTCGTGAGCTTGATATATTGCGTGATACCTATCACCAAGACCTGCCTAACAAATTAAAGGAAATTCAAGAAAAATGGTTTATGGCGGCGGCTACAGGTGATGCGCGAATTGCGCAGGATTTCTATCGGCTGGCGCATGGGTTGGCGGGGTCTGCCGGGGTGTTTGGTCTGCCTGAAGTGGCGGCGGTCGCACGCGAGTTAGAGCGCCATTTGGAAAGCACGTATAAAAATGGTGCCTTGTTCGAGGAAGGTAATGCACTTTTATGCAATTCCAATTTGCAACGCCTGTTTGCATTGTTGGAGGAGAATCGGAATCAAGTGGCGCCCACTGTCGCGTTAGATAGCGTAAGTCACTACACTCAAGAGCGACAAAAAGGCGCGGTCATTTTGGTGGTGGATGATGACCACGACACGCGCGTTATTCTGTCTAAAACACTGAGTTTTATGGGGCACGAAGTGGTGGAGGCGGATTCCAGCGCTACCGCTATCGCTTCTTTTGAGCTGCGGCAACCGGATATTGTTTTTATGGACGTGGTTATGCCCGGCATGAACGGTTACGAGCTCACTAAAAGGCTCAAGGACATGGCCGGAAATACCTTTGTGCCGGTTATTTTTTTAACTTCAATCGCGGATGACCAGATGTTGGCGAAGTGCGTGGAATCCGGCGGCGATGATTTTTTAACAAAGCCGTTTAACAAAGTGATACTTGCGGCGAAAATAAGTGCATTACTCAGAATAAAATCATTGCATCGAGAATTGGAGCGATATAAAAATGATACAGAGGAGGAGATCGCGCAGGCGGAACACGTTTTTAACGCAGTTGTAGGGCGATCGAATCAAGACAATGAACGCGTGCACTCTTGGTCATTATCCGCCACACATTTTAACGGGGATGCCTTCCTGTATCGAACTTCGCCTACCGGGATTTTACATGTCTTTTTGGCGGATTTTACCGGACATGGATTGGCGCCGGCCGTGGGTACCGTGTTGGCGGCGGAGATTTTTCATGACCATACCGAAAGCGGTGACTCTGCGGAGGAAATATTGAAACACATTAATAATAAATTTAATAAAATATTGCCGGTAGGAAGATTTTGTGCTGCGGCTATGATTGCGGTGGATTTTAGTTTACGACGTGCGTTTTTATGGAATTGCGGGCTGCCCTCGGTGTTGGTGGTGGATCATCAGTGCGGCGTGGCACATCGCTTTGCGTCTACGCATTTACCGTTAGGTGTTGTACAGATCACAGGAAAAATCCCTGTGGCGGAGTTTTCTATTGTGGACGCGGGCGCGGCGGTCATG
>JAOUGF010000273.1 GCA_029857925.1 Gammaproteobacteria bacterium | reverse complement strand
TCTATCAACCCAAGGTCCAATTGTTCTTGCACAAAGGAATGATCTTTCGTGATTTGGGTAATTTGTTGATTGCGTATCAAATAGGCGCGACTGTCTCCGACATGACCCAGATAGTAGTCGTTGCCAATGAAGGTCAACACCTCAGCGGTACACGCCATACCCTTTGTTTCAGGATGATCGCGCGTATATTCCAGGATCGCCCGATTGGCGTTTGTGAACACCCGCCGCAATAATGTTGAATGGTCGCTGCTCCAGCCAAGAAAGGATTCAAATTCCGCTGCGCAATGTTCACAAAATAACCGGCTTGCGATTTCTCCGGCCGCCGCGCCGCCTACGCCATCGGCGACCAGGAATAAAGGCAAATCTTTACGCACCAACAACGCATCTTCGTTGTTTTGGCGCACACATCCAACATCAGTGACGCCAAAGGCATCTGAGACAATATGATTACGCGGTGTGTTCACATTAGTCTCCAGACGGTATAGGGGTGAGGGACTGCGTGTCGGTGACACGGATGTCCTGCAATTGCCACGTGTGCGCGTCACAAAATAGGGCGCTAGGCGCGTCCAACCAATCGCCCAGTACGACGCGATAGTTGCCATTGTTAGAATGTATCGCCGGTCTATGCGTGTGACCATGTATTAGATAGCGAACTTGGTGCTTGCGCATCAGGTTCTCAACGGCCTCAGTATTTACATCCATGATATCCGCTGGTTTTAAGCCGGTCTGGCTCTTACTCATGGTACGGTATTGAGCCGCCATTTCAATGCGTTTAGCGATCGGCAACGCGAGGGCTTGTTGTTGCCAACGTGGGTCGCGCACCATAGATCGAAAAGCTTGATACTCTACATCGTCTGTGCAAAGCGCGTCACCATGGGCAAGTAATACGCGCGTACCGTATAGATCCACAATAGTATCTTGTGCGATGAGGTGTGTACCTGAAATCTCTTCAAATTTGGCACCCAACAAAAAGTCACGGTTGCCGTGCATAATAAAGATGTCTATTCCCTGTTTATTTAGAGCTGCCAACTGTTCAATGACCGCTTGTTGATCCGGCATCACAGCATCGTCGCCGAGCCAAGCCTCGAAAAAATCACCGAGTATATATAGTCGTTGCACGAACGCCTGATGTTTGCGCAAAAAATCAAACACCATCGTTGTGACCAACGGTCGTTGCCCGGTGAGATGCGTGTCGGATATAAACAATGTGCTCATGGTTGTGGATAGCTTGCTATTTTTTGTCTGTTTCAACCGTGGCCTTTTTAATTACGACACTGGTGACCGGTACGTCTTTTGGGAAGGGGCCTTTACTGCCGGTGGGTGTGTTACGAATCTTTTCTACCGTATCCATGCCGGAAATGACCTTGCCGAACACGGCATACCCAAACCCGCGCGTGGTCTCCGCTTGGTAGTCTAAGAAGGTATTGTCAGCCGTATTAATGAAAAACTGCGCCGAGGCGGAATGCGGATCGGCGGTGCGGGCCATGGCCAAGGTGCCGCGCGTATTGCTGAGACCGTTGTTTGCCTCGTTTTTGATGGGGTCGCGGGTGGGCTTTTGCGAAAGGCCTTCGGTAAAACCGCCACCTTGTATCATAAAATTCGAAATGACCCGGTGGAATACCGTGCCGTTATAAAATCCATCACGTACATAGGTTAAAAAATTGGTCACGGTGGCGGGGGCCTTGTCGGGATATAGCTCCAACACGATGTCACCCATAGATGTCTGCAATTTTACGACAGGCTTTTTTGCGCTCTCGGCAGACAAGGCCGGGTGTGTGCTGAACGCCGCTAGGATCAACATCGCCACGCTGTGTTTCAATAAGCTATGCTTCATTTTACCCTCATTGGTTAAGACGTGTCATCGCGCGTATACGAGTCGCCAGTGTGGCGACGTCCACCGGTTGTTCGGTGTTGACGGTGATCGTAAAGGGAATTTCGTCTGGCGACAAGGGTTGTATGCGTGCGAGTTGTGTATATAAGACCTCAACGGTGACCTCTGAAGGGTCTTGTCCGTTTTGCCGACGCGCGTTTATGCGCGCTTCTAATGTTGGCTGGCTCGCGACGCAATGCAGAATAAAGCAGGGTATATTAAGGGCTTGGGCCACGGTGATGAAGGCACTTCGCTGATCTCTGTCAATAAAAGTGGCGTCCGCTAAAACACTGTAGTGAGTCTCCATCAGTGTATGGGCCATATCGCGCATACGCGCGTAGGTTTCAGTGATTTTGGCGGGTTGATAGGCATCTAACCCCGCAGAGGGAAGGGGGGTGTCGAAGCGGGTGGTATCTGTAGGCAGTCGACGCACGGTATCTGAACGCAGCCAAATCGCCCCCAGGTTTGCAGCGAGCGCGCGTCCAATATAAGACTTTCCAGAGCCAGATAATCCATGCATAATCAATAATATAGGACGGTTTTCTAGGGTGTAATGGTGGGCCAATTGTAGGTGCCTGCGCACTGTTTCGGCGATATTAGTACGTTGTGCATCCAGGGAGTCGTTTAATTGTTCCGTACGTAACGCCGCGACTTTTGCGCGCACCAACGCACGGTATACCTGGTAATACCTTAATATTATCAACCCGTCAAAATCACCCGTTTGGTCAATATAGTCGTTGCGTAAATAGGCGCCAAAGACTTCAGCGGCAGCATAGTCCAAGTCCATGATTAAAAAAGCGATATCAGACAGTACATCAATGAATCGTAGGGCCTCGCTGAACTCTAGTGCATCAAAAGGCACTAAGCACTCGTGGATATAGGCGATATTCGCCAAATGAAGATCGCCGTGGCACTCACGCACATAGCCGCGTTGCCGCCGCTGTTCCCAGCGGGGTGAAAGCGACGTGTTTTGGCGACATAGCCAAGATTCTATCTGATTGAGGTACAATAGGCCGTCGGTGTCTTTGGCAAGAAATATCCTGAGCGGGGCAAAATTGTCGCTAACCTGTTGGATAATCATCGCGGGTGTGCCATACATCGCTGGCGCGCGTTGTGCTTGGCGGTGGAATTGCGTAAGCAAACCCGCGAGGTCGTGCATAAGGTTGGGATTCAACAAGCCGTCCCGTAGCGCTTGGTCAGCGAGTGCCCCCGGTTTGAATTGGCGCATTTTTACCGCGAATTCAAGCGCCGGTGTTGCGCCGATGCGTGGTGCGTCCAGACTGCCGCCGATAGAGACTACCGACAGATATAGCGCAGGGGCAAGGCGCTGATTGAGACGCAGTTCTTCTTGGCAATAATAGTGTCGTAATGCCAGCGTGGAAAAATCCACAAAACTGAAAACGACCGGTTTTTTGATTTTGTAGGCGTAATCTCCGGTGAGTAGTATCCAAGAAATATGTGTTTCAATGACTTGAATTGCGGTCACAGGGTGGTCATACGCAGTGGATGCGCACAGTCCCGCGATTAACCGCTCCGCTGCTGAAAACGCTGGCGTCATGAGCGCCTTGATCGCCGGTTAGGCGAATTATTTAATGTAGAGTGTAGGAAAAGCATGCGATTACCTCCATTTAAGAAGTTCCGCGTACAAACGAAGCATATCATTTTTTTGTTTCTGAGTGCAGTTATCGTTGCCGTCGCGGTGGTGATCTACGGCGCTTATTTGAATCATGTACTGAAGGCAAAATTTGAAGGCAAACGGTGGACGGTGCCCGCCCATGTGTACGCACGGCCTTTAGAAATATTTAATGGCGCACGCATTCAACCGACACAGCTGGCGGCCGAATTGGCGATGTTGAAGTACCAGATGACGTCGCACACACCGTTGGAAAATTCGGGTACGTTTACGCGCAATGGGGATGAATTTCAGCTGTTCACGCGTAGTTTCGATTATTGGGATGGAGAACAAAAAGGTAAGCGTATACGCCTGACTTTTCAGAATGGTGTGGTGAGTGAAATGTTCGACCTCGCCAAAGACCAGCCGTTGGATTTGTTGCGGCTGGAACCGGTGATGATAGGGGGGGTATATCCCTCTCATCAGGAAGACCGCATTTTAGTCAAAATAGACGAAGTGCCGAAATTGCTGGCGAATACCTTGGTAGCAGTGGAGGATCGCAAATTCTATGAGCA
>JAOUGF010000272.1 GCA_029857925.1 Gammaproteobacteria bacterium | reverse complement strand
CAGATCATAGACGACGGATTTTATGCAAGAAGGAGGATTGCCGAGGGTTGAGGTCGATGGAAAAAAGCGAAGAATGTGACATATCCGGCCTGGGTTGCGCAATTTTTAGGGCATACGTCATTGACGCACAAATAAAATGCGATTAAGACCAGAAGAATGTTTGTCCGCCTAGCAGACTGTCGAACTAGGCGATCGTCGCGAAAGAAGTTCACTGGTGGCAGATTTTTCGATCGTTTGACGCGAATAGTCGTCATCGTTTAACAGATGAAACAAAATGATGACCAATTCAGCTGTAGATCAACCCTAAGTCCGACAGGCTGCTAAAGTTGACGCGTGGTGAACCTGCGCATTGTCTTCGCCGTGCTCAACAGGGGCTGATGACGAAAAAGTAGCGGTGCTAGAAAATTCACGGGCATTGCGTTGGTACAGTACGGCGCCCAACTTAGACCAAATCGGGGCGTTGTATTCGAAGTCAATCTTCACTGTATCTGCAAGTATGTGCAGGCTCTCTTCGATATTGTAAATCAGGCTTAAATCGGGAAAATGAGTGGGCAGATGTTGAATGCGTTCGCTCAGAAGTTTCACCTGCGTCGTGTTGATGTCCGTTTCGCTGACCTCGACGAGTGTGTTTATCTCGCGTGCAATCGCATCCGCACTTGCCTGCATATAGGAAAAATCCTTTTTCCAAATCTCAGCGATGTTACGCGTCTCGCTGGCGATTGCACTCAACAATAGCGCGAGTCCTTGCGCATACAAGCCCAGCGGGCTATCCATTTTCGCTTCGTGTGGTGTCTCTTGGTGCATCTTGCGCTCCTACATCTGATATACCGAGAAATCAGCAAGATCTATTCCTGAAATGTGTTGTCTGCGGAAGATTAAATTCTCAGGGCGGTATTAACCCGGCATCAAAATAGGTCTGCAATAAGTCTCCCCTTCGCGGGGGAGGGTCGGGAAGAGGTGGGGGGCGGTATATTTCGATGCGGAACCAATAGTGGCGCGCCGATGGCTTGATATAGGTATTTGATATCTGCCGAATAACTATAATTACTTATGATTGTGTGTGTATACAGTTTGAACGCCGTTGTGCCGATATCTCACGATAATCCAGGGCAATGTTACCTTGGCGGAACGATGCTAATTTAAATGTAACAAGGAATGTGCGTGAGACGTGTACGCAATGGATATTGAAAAGCTAAGCCAAAATGGCCAAGAAAAAGAGTTGAGCTATCCGTTTCGCGGAGTCTACAGCGTATTGTGGGCCTATGTCCTAAGTTTTTGTGTGCTTGCATTTGTCTGCATCGAGGATTTTGTGGTTGCACTGGGCGTCATTTCGATCGGCTTGTTGGTAGGCGGCGCAGTGAATGTGAGAATAAGCCGCCAGATGCGGCGCATACACCGGCAAAGGATTAGCGATTTAGCCGCAGAGGCGACCGCTGAGTCAGGACAAGTTCCTGCCGCACGTGCGGTCGAGGTCTGCCAGGTGAGCCTACCGATCTGGCAACGCCAGATAGAGGCCTCGCGTAGTCAAACCGAGCAAGCGATTATCAATCTCGCGGCAAGATTTTCCGGAATCGTACAACGGTTGCGGGGGGCCTTGGCCAGTTCTACACAAATACCAGGTGCCGAAAACGCCAGCGCTGAAAATCATATTAATAGTATTTCGCAACGCGCAGAAAGCCATTTGTCGAACCTGACCGCGACACTCACCAAGTTGTTCACGCAAAAGGCCAGTTTACTGACAGATATCGCGCAACTCACTGGTTTTGCGAGTGAAATGAATCAGATGGCGGCGGAGGTCGCGAAGCTGGCGGAGCGTACTAATCTGCTGGCGTTAAACGCAGCAATCGAGGCGGCGCGCGCAGGCGAACATGGACGCGGTTTTGCCGTGGTCGCGGATGAGGTGCGGTCATTGTCTTCCCAGTCTGGAAATGCAGGTCGAGTCATCTCCGAAAAGATTGCAAAAATTACCGGGAATATTGCGCTTCTGGTAAAAAACGCAGAACACTCAGCCAAAGAAGATCTGTCTATCCAGCAACAAGCGGAAGCGACCGTGCGCACGGTGCTGGATGATTACCATGGATTAACGCGCTCTTTACTGGCGTCAACTGGACAATTGCGCAGCGAAGGTCACGGGATCACAAAAGAGATAGAAGAAGTGCTGGTATCTCTTCAATTTCAGGACAAAACTTCTCAGATTTTGATGCATGCTATTAAGCAAATCGAAGAATTGACGAAACTATTGGACTCTCCGGCATTGGCGGCCATGCCTACACAACAGCAATGGCTGGCAAGACTGCATGCCGATTATACCGTGGAGGTGGAACGGGCAAATTCCGGTGCGGCCGTTTCGGAAGCCGTGCAGGGGAGGGAGTCGCAGGTGTTTTTTTTGTGACGCAATAGGGTTTTGGGACGTTATTGCGCCGCCATTTTAGAGTAGAGGTGAAAGATGGGTAAGAAAATATTGATAGTGGATGATTCCGCTTCGTTGCGCCAGGTGGTCAATATCGCGCTATCCGGCGCGGGGTATCAGATTGTTGAAGCGTGCGACGGGCAGGACGGATTGAATAAAGCGAGCGCCGATGTTTTTAATCTCATCGTCAGCGATGTGAACATGCCGAATATGGACGGGTTGACTTTTGTGACGGCGGTTAAAAAACTTCCGCAATACAAATTCGTTCCGGTCATTATGCTCACCACTGAATCGCAGGATGAAACGATTAAGAAAGGCAAAGAAGCCGGGGTGAAGGCCTGGATGGTCAAGCCTTTCAAGCCTGACCAGATGCTGGATGCGGTTTCCAAGCTGCTGCCGCCCTAGGCCGCCGTTGTGTTTTCTCTTTTATTTGTCTGCGCCAAGGAGGGTGTATGACGGATAGTAAAAAACGCATCAACGTGCTGGTCGTAGATGATTCGGCCTCTGTACGAAAGTTGTTGGTGGATGTGTTGTCCAGTGATCCGGAAATTAATATTATCGCGGCGGTGGCTGACCCGATACTCGCGATGCAGCGCATGAAAATGCAGTGGCCGGATGTTATCAGTCTGGATATAGAAATGCCGCGCATGGATGGTTTGACATTTTTGCGTCAAATCATGGCCGAAAGACCGACCCCGGTAGTGATATGCTCCACGTTAACTGAAAAGGGGACGGATGAAACGCTGCAAGCGCTGTCGGGTGGGGCAGTCGATATTATTACCAAACCAAAACTGGGAATTCGGGAGATTTTCCACGAACAGCGAACAATGCTGATCGATGCGATAAAAGGCGCAGCGCGCGCCAAGGTGAGCGCGATCACCGCCCCTAAGGCCAAGCCCGCCGCGAAGCTCTCTGCGGATGCCGTTTTAGCGCCCCCGTCGCGCGCGCTCAATACGACTACGGAGCAAATAGTCGCGATAGGCACATCCACGGGAGGCACCCAGGCATTGGAGCAAGTATTGTCCGTACTGCCGCGCGTGTCACCCGGCATCGTCGTGGTACAGCACATGCCTGAAAAATTTACCACGGCGTTTGCTGATCGACTGAATCATGTGTGTGAAATAGAAGTACGCGAGGCACACCACGGGGATCGTGTAACGCCCGGCCTAGCTCTAATCGCGCCCGGTGGCCGCCACATGGTGTTGAGACGCAGTGGCGCCCAGTATTTTGTAGACGTTATTGATGGGCCCTTGGTCAGTCGGCATCGCCCTTCCGTCGATGTGCTGTTTCGGTCCGTGGCCAAAGCGGCGGGGAAAAACGCGTTGGGCATAATTATGACCGGCATGGGGGATGATGGAGCCAATGGACTCTTAGAAATGCGTGAAAGCGGGGCCTTTACATTGGCCCAGGACGAGGCAAGTTGCGTGGTGTTTGGCATGCCAAATGAGGCGATAAAACGCGGAGCGGCGAACAAAGTGGTGTCGCTCAAAGACATCCCCGCTGAGATCGTTCGTCGCTTGTCCTTATAAAAAACCGTGTATGGAGAGGTAAAGTATCCTGCCGAATTGGCGATAAGACGATAGGGCAATAGGGATTGTGCATGATGAATATTGACAATGAATTGTTAGATTTACAAAGCGAAGGCGAGCACGCTTTGCTGACGAT
>JAOUGF010000271.1 GCA_029857925.1 Gammaproteobacteria bacterium | reverse complement strand
CGGGATTCGAATTCGATTTGGGTCAGTTTGCTGACGCCATCCACCAACTCCGCGACTTCGCTGCCAAAATCTTTTGCGAGTTGGTCTTTGCGTGTGGGGGTGTCTTCGATCACATCGTGCAGGATCGCCGCCATCAGGCTTTTATAATCCATACGCAGGTCGGCCAGCAGATGCGCGACCTCCAGCGGGTGATAAATATACGGCTCACCCGATTGCCGACTCTGGCCATCATGGGCCTCGGCGCCGAACAGATATGCGCGATAGACCTCGGCCACCTGGTGCGCGTCGAGGTAGGTCTCGAGTTGGGTGCATAAATCACTGATACGGAACAATACTGGCCTCATTTCGATGCAATGGCGCGGGAACGGCCATCTGCATAATATATCTTATATTTTGGGTGGGGGGTGATATCTGAGAGAGGTGGGGGCGGTCGTTACGACCACCCGGCGCGAGATGTGGGCAGGCGCTTGGCCTGCCCTCACGGCGATTACGCAAACCGCTCAAACACCAAACTGGCGTTGGTGCCGCCAAAGCCGAAGCTGTTGGACATCACGCAGTTCAATGTTGCGTCGCGGCGTTCGCGCACGATGGGGAAGCCTGCGGCCTCAGGGTCTAGTGTTTCGATATGCGCAGACGCGGCGAGGAAACCCTCTTGCATCTGGATGATCGAGAAGATCGCCTCGTTGACACCCGCCGCGCCCAACGCATGGCCGGTCAGCGATTTGGTGGAATTGATCGCAGGCAGCTGCGCACCGAACACCTCGCGCACGGCCTTGAGTTCGGTCACGTCACCCGCCGGGGTGCTGGTGCCGTGGGCATTGATGTAATCCACCGGCCGTTTGACGGTCGCCATCGCCTGTTGCATACAGCGCACGGCGCCTTCACCCGACGGGGCGACCATATCAAAACCATCCGACGTCGCGCCATAGCCGGTCAATTCGGCGTAGATGCGCGCGCCACGGCGTTTTGCGTGTTCGAGTTCTTCGAGCACCAACAAACCGCCGCCGCCGGAGATCACGAACCCGTCGCGATGGGCATCGTAGGCGCGTGCTGCAGTGCTCGCGCGGTCGTTGTATTTGGAGGACATCGCGCCCATCGCGTCGAACAGGATGCTCAATGTCCAATGCAGTTCTTCACCGCCACCGGCGAACACGATGTCTTGCTTGCCCATTTGGATCAATTCACTGCCATGGCCAATGCAGTGCGCGCTGGTGGAACAGGCCGAACTGATGGTGTAGTTCACGCCCTTGATCTTGTATGACGTGGCCAGGCAGGCCGATGTGGTGCTGGACATGCAGCGCGGCACCAGCGTGGGGCCGACCTTGCGAGCACCGCGTTGGCGTAGCGTATCGACCGCCGCCACTTGGTTGGACGTGGAAGGCCCGCCGGAACCCACGACCAGGCCGTAACGCGGATTCGAGATTTCGTCTTCGGTCAGCCCGGCATCGGCGATGGCTTGGCGCATCGCGATATAGTTATAGGCGGCACCGTCGCCCATAAAACGTCGCAGACGACGATCAACCAAGGCCTCGATATCGATTTTGACCGGTGCATGCACATGCGACCGAAAACCCAACTCGGCATATTCCGGGGAAAACTCCAGGCCCGAACGCCCCATCTTAAGCGATTCAGTGACTTCGCGTACATCGTTACCGATACTGCAGACGATCCCGATGCCGGTCACTACTACCCTGCGCGGTGAACTGCTAACCATTAAAAACCTTCTTCAGTAGATATGAACAGGCCGACTTTGAGATCATTGGCCGCATAAATTTCCTTGCCATCGACAAGCATCGCAGCATCCGCGATGCCCATATAGAGTTTGCGTTGTATCACGCGTTTTAAGTTGATTTGATATGTTACGATTTTATTCTTAGGGGTCACCTGCCCGGCGAATTTGACCTCACCGGCACCGAGGGCACGCCCACGACCGGGACCACCCAACCAGCCGAGGTAAAACCCGACCAATTGCCACATCGCATCCAGGCCCAAACAGCCTGGCATGACCGGGTCGCCCTGAAAATGACAACTAAAGAACCACAAATCCGGGTGAATGTCCAATTCTGCAACGATTTCGCCCTTGCCGTAAACACCCCCGGTCTCATTGACGCGCGTGATGCGATCAAACATCAGCATCGGCGGTAGCGGCAATTGTGCATTGCCAGGCCCAAACATTTCGCCATGCCCACACTGGAGCAGGTCTTCGCGTGAAAACGCATTACGTCGTTTTGTGTCCATAGGGCCTTGGGTCAGGTGTTGCCGTCGGTGTGACGACATTATGTAGTATAAAAACGTTCATTATAACATGCGTTGCCGAAGTGGCTAGGGGTGGCGACACAAACCCCGCGTTTCCGTCACCCCTCGTCCGTTGCCCGCGTGATCAACCAGGCGCGATGGATATCCGGGTGATGCGCATAGTCTTGCGGCAACGTACGGCGACTGACGTCTTCTATACGGCACTCCGGCAGGCTTGCGGCATCCAGCTTAAAGCGCTTGAAATTATTGGAAAATATGATTTTTCCGCCCGGCGCCAGCAAGGTCATCGCAAGCGCGATCAGGTCTACGTGGTCACGTTGCACGTCGAACACGTCGTCTAAGCGCTTGGAATTGGAAAAGGTGGGCGGGTCGATAAAAATTAAACCATAGTGGCGCGCGCCTCGGCTATGCGCTTGCTCGTCCAACCAGGCCATGCAGTCCGCCTGGATAAAACGATGGTGCGGGCCGCTAAGCCCGTTCAGTGCGAGGTTGCGTTGCGCCCATAGTTGATAGGTCTTGGATAAATCCACGGTGGTGGTGCTGGCGGCCCCGCCCAGCGCCGCATACACGGTCGCGGTGCCGGTGTAGCCAAAGAGGTTTAAAAAGTGTTGATCGCGCGCCGCGTCATGGATCAGCATGCGTGTCTGGCGATGGTCTAAAAAGATACCGGTGTCGAGATAATCACCGAAATTGACCCAAAATTTGCCCGGCCCCTCGGTAATTTCAAAGAATTGTTGTTCCGAGGCGTGTTTTTGGTACTGCTGGCTGCCCTTTTGGCGTTCGCGGGTCTTTAAATAGATATCGTTCAACGGGATTTGCGTGATTTCCGGTAATACTTTTAACGCCAATTGCAGGCGCCGCTGCGCCTTCAGCGGGTCTATGTGGTTAGGCGCGCGGTATTCCTGCACGTGTAACCAGCGTCCACGCGGCCCTTGGTACAGGTCTATCGCCAACACATAATCGGGCAGGTCGGCGTCATATAAGCGATAACAGCTGATCCCGGCGCGGCGTGCCCATTTGCCCAAGTGCTGCATATTTTTGCGCAGGCGATTCGCAAAATCTTCGCCGCCGGACAAGGCCGTGCCCGCCGGGGCGGGGTCGTAGACATAGACGCGGCACTCGAGTGCGCCGTTGAACACGGTATGTTCGGCGTTGGGGTTGCGCCCGGTAAAACTCGCCAGTTCCGGTTGTGAGGTGACGAGCGTCGTCGCCCAGCCGCCACGATCGGCGGTCAGTCCGCCGATTTGGGCGTAGGCGGCGCGCAACTGGCTGGTCACGCCCAAGCGCTCACCATAGGGCGGGTTCGTCGCGACCAAGCCGAAGGCGGGTAGACTGATCGGCAGCGCCGTCGCAAGATCGGCCTGTTCGATCTGGATGACCTCGCTGAGCCCGGCGCGCGCAACGTTGGCGCGCGCGGTGTCGACCATGGCCGCATCTCCGTCACGCCCATAAATGACGACACCCGTTTGGTTGACCTGGGCCAACGCCTCGCTACGCAAACGTTCCCATAGCGACGCATCATGGCCGCGCCAGCCGAGGAATCCAAAATATTCGCGTCCCAAACCGGGCGCCTTGTTCAGCGCGATACCGGCACCTTCGATCAACAAGGTGCCCGCGCCACACAAGGGGTCGACCAGGCCGCCGCCGTTTTGGGCGATGCGCGGCCAATCCGCCCATAGCAACAACGCCGCCGCCAAGTTTTCCTTCAACGGGGCCTCGCCCGCGGCCGTGCGATAACCGCGCTCATGCAGGCTGGTGCCAGCAAGATCGAGGCTGATCGCGGCCGTTCGGCGATGAATATGCACATGAAAACGCACGCTGGGG
>JAOUGF010000270.1 GCA_029857925.1 Gammaproteobacteria bacterium | reverse complement strand
CGATATTTCTCGGTCTCAACGCGCGTGGCATTGATTTCGCCTACCCGACGCAGACGGTTATTATCGCAAAATCCCAGTTAAACGTCGCAGGTTGAGGCTAACCAATGGATACTCATCTCTCTCCAAGCGGCAGGCTTGTCGTTGTCTCTAACCGACTACCGGTCGTCCTGGCGAAAGATGTGGATGGTACGTGGGTGACGCGCACTGGTTCCGGTGGGCTGGTCACGGCGCTGTTACCCGTGCTGCGCCACCGTGGCGGAATATGGATAGGGTGGTCAGGTGTCAATGAGGTCGCAGGTGTGGATGAGGCGCTGGAGCGCGCGACCGATGATACCGGGTACACCTTGAAGGGTGTAGCGCTCAACACAGAAGAAGTTAACAAGTTTTATCTCGGTTTCTCCAATGAAATCATTTGGCCGCTATTCCACGACTTGCAGTCGTTGTGCAATTTTGATCCGGCGTATTGGCGAACGTATTGCGAGGTTAATCGGCGTTACGCGAAGATATTGGCGGATAACAGCTGTAAAGACGATTTTATTTGGGTGCACGATTATCATTTAATGAACGTCGCCGCAGAACTCCGCCTTACGCAATCGCGCGCGCATATCGCCTTTTTTCTGCATATTCCCTTTCCGCCGTTGGATATCTTTGTAAAATTGCCCTGGCGTTTTAATCTATTGCGTGCGTTACTCGAATATGACTTGATAGGTTTTCAGACCTTGCGTGATCAGCGCAATTTTGAACAATGCGTGCGCACACTAATGGACGAGGTGTGCGTTTCGGGGCAAGGCCAAGTACTTAGCCTGCGCGTCGGTGATCGTGTGTTACGAATGGGCAGTTTTCCCATCGGTATCGATTCCAATGCGTTTGAAAAACACGCTATAGACCCTGAAGTCGGTGCGATGGCGGAGTTACTTAATTCACAGTTGTCCAATCGGCAATTGATTTTAGGCGTAGATCGACTCGACTATACCAAAGGACTACCGCTACGCTTAGAGGCACTACGCAATGCGTTGCAGCGCTATCCCGAACTGCATCAACGTATTACATTAATTCAGGTCGTCATCCCTAGTCGCGAAGATATTCCTCAATATTTTGATCTGAAAATGCGTATAGAGCGATTAGTGGGCGAAATCAACGGCCAGTTTACGCGCCCCGGGGGCTGGGTGCCTATTCATTATGTGTTCCGCAATCTCACGCGAGTGGAATTATTGGCCTATTATCGCGCAGCCCATATCGCACTGGTGACCCCCCTCAAAGACGGCATGAATTTGGTTGCGAAAGAATACTGTGCCTGCAGCGTTGAAGAAGACAGCGTGTTGATTTTATCGGAATTCGCTGGCGCGGCCGCGCAGTTACAGAACGACGCATTGCTGGTGAATCCCTATGATATCGAGGGCGTGGCGGACGCCATATATCATGCATACAATATGGACGTAACCGAACGCTATGCGCGCATGCGCCGACTGCGCACTACTATACGAGAACAGGATATTTTTTGGTGGGTGGACGCCTATTTACGCGCCGCGTTTGCAACAGATCTTAGCGCCTTTCCATTACCGGAAGATTTTGTGCCACACGATGATTTCGCGGGCATACCGTATTAATTTGGGTTTTTCCGTTGCGACGTTGCGCGCAACGGCGTGCTTATAAAACTTCCGCCCAGCTGGGCGACGACGCGAACGCTGCATGGATCAGGCCGACATGAGAATAGGCCTGCGGAAAGTTTCCCCAAAGACGTCGTGTGGTCGTGTCGCAGTCTTCCGATATCAACCCCAGCGGACTGCATGCCGTACGGATATGTGACATGACGTCGCGCGCCTCAGCGAGGCGACCCACCGTCGCAAGCGCCTCCACCAACCAGTAGCTGCAAATTAGGAAGGCCATGTTAGGTGTGCCGAAACCGTCGTCTTCACGGTAACGCAGCAACCACCCGTTTTGCGAGAGATGCGCGCGTATCGCATCGATGGTGCTGTGTAGTCGTGGATCGGTGGGCGGTAGAAAACGTAGATTTGCCATTTCCAATAACGCAGCGTCCAGGCTTTTTCCCGCATAAGTGGACGCGAACGCGCCGATGTCCGGGTTCCATGCCTGTGCGATGATTTGTCCACGAATATGTTCCGCCGCTTGGCGAAATTCATCTACCAACGCGGGTGTATTGCGCTCGGCGATCGTCGCCATGCGGCTGGCCGCCGCCCATGACATTAGACTGGAAAACGTTTGCGGCGTAGGTGTGCTGCGGTATTCCCAGATGCCCGCATCCGGGGTGCCGGCCACGGCGATGGCCTTACGCGCGAGGCGTTCCAGTAATTTGAATGTCTCAGGTGTGCGTTCGGCGCGAAAGCGTTCGTCTAAAAAGATAGGCGCTAACGCGAGCACCATCTCGCCGAAAATATCGTGCTGAATTTGTTGGGCGGCCGCGTTACCGATGCGCACCGGTCCGTCGCCGCCGTAGCCAGGCCAATCCGCTAATATGTGTTCTTCAAGGTCACTGGTGCCATCCACGCGATACAACGGGGCGAGGTGCAATTCCGGGTGGGCGCTTGCGATATTAAGCAAATAACGCGTAAATTGTTCGCGCTCTTCAAAGTGACCGAGCATACGAAACGCCTCCAACGCGTAATAGGCGTCACGCAACCAACAATAGCGGTAGTCCCAGGTGCGTCCACTACCAGGCGATTCGGGAATTGAAGTTGTCATTGACGCAATGATCGCGCCGGTATCTTCAAAACAATGGAGTTTGAGCGCCAGCGCAGAGCGTATGACCTCGGATTGAAACATCGGAGGAATATTGCAGTGTTTTACCCAGCGTTGCCAATAACGCAAGGTCTCGTGCAAATAATTTTCACACAACCCAACGAGCGGCTGCGCCACGGGTTCTCCCCATGAAAGCACCAAATAATGGCGTTTCGTAAGCAAAAAAGCTTGCCCGTTTACATAAGACAGCGGAATGTCCGTGGTCAGACGCAAGGGGCTGGTGTAGCCCAGAAATTGTACGTGATTCGACCCTTGAATGACTTGCGGCGTTAATTTAGACCAACCCAATCGCGGTTGACAACTCACATTGACACTGGGTGCGCCATCAATAGGGTCGATAATGCGAATCAGTTGAGTGGGGCGGAAGGTGCGCTCAAACTGCGTATAACGTGGTGCGAAATCAATGACGCGGAACGTCCCTGTCGTCGTCTGAAAGGTGGTTTCCAACACATTGCTATTGCCCATATAGCGCTGTTCACCCGCCGTGCCTTCCGGCGCGCCGATGGTGTAGTAACCGCCATGGGTTTCATCCAAAAGTGTGGAAAACACAGGCTCCGCGTCGAATCGCGGCAGGCAACACCATACGACGTCGCCCGTGCGCGCAATCAGCGCGGAGAATTGGCAATTGCCGATCAGCCCGAGGTCTTCGAGGTGCATAGGTGTTAGAGTAACAGATAATTGTGGGCGCTTGAAGGGAAAATATTTTGTTGCGCCAACACTTAACCGCCGCGCGCAAATTCATCGAACAAAATCACTTTTGCGCCGATAGCTGCTATAAACTCCGCGTCATGTGTCGAAATGAGTACCGTCCTGTCGTGCCGCGCCACGTTGAGTTGAGTGACCAGCGCGTTGCGCGCGGAGGCGTCTAAGGCGTTGCTGGGTTCATCTAGAATTATCGCTGAAGGATTCCCTATCCATGCCGAGGCAAGCATGGTTTTCTTGTGTGTGCCTAGCGACATGTCGGAAAATTTCGTTGCAAGGTGATCCGTTAGACCGAATACTTCGATAATTTCCCGCAACTCAGGTGGGAGCTCGCATTGTTTTGCATAGGCCACGAAGCGCAAAAATTCCATACCGGTTAAAAACGGGTACACGGGACATTCGTCGGGGACATAGGCGAGGCGCGCCCTGGCGGATAGCGGTGCGTCTTGCATAGAATATTGATCGATCCACACGGTACCGCTATCTGCATTGAGCACGCCTGCGAGTATTTTTAGCAGTGTAGTTTTGCCGACGCCGTTGGGCCCGCGAATCGCGTACACCCCTGTGGAAAATTCATAGCTGATCTTCTGACATACGCGCTTGTTGCCGTAGGCCTTAGAGATA
>JAOUGF010000269.1 GCA_029857925.1 Gammaproteobacteria bacterium | reverse complement strand
CACCGACCCCGAAACCGATATTGCGGTGATCCAGGTACCTGCCGAGCATTTAAACGCGCTAAAACTATTTGATACGTCAAAATTGCGTGTCGGTGATTACGTGGTCGCCATCGGCAATCCGTTCGGGCTAGGTCAGACCGTCACCTCCGGCATCGTCAGCGCATTGGGGCGCAGCGGCCTGGGTATTGAAGGCATCGAAGATTTTATTCAAACCGACGCGTCCATCAATCCCGGCAATTCCGGAGGCGCGTTAGTCAATCTACGCGGCGAATTGATCGGCATCAACACCGCGATATTATCGCCCGGCGGCGGCGGCAATGTCGGCATCGGCTTTGCGATCCCCGTGAATATGGTTCGCGAAATTATGGACCAACTCGTGCAATATGGCGAGGTGAAGCGTGGCCGCTTGGGCGTCGCTGTGCAAGACCTGACCCCCGACCTTGCAAATGCGTTTAACATAGAATTGCGTGAAGGTGCCGTCATCGCCCAAGTCGTAGACGGCTCACCTGCGGCAATCGCCGGTTTAAAGGCGGGTGACGTCGTCACGAAGATCAATGACCGTCACGTTACCAATTCTTCGGACTTGCGCAATGCGATAGGGCTATTGCGCGTCGGTCAAAAAGTCAACCTTACGATAACGCGCAATCGCAGCGAAAAAACCTTGGTGGCGACGATCACCGCGCCCAAGATCGAAAAGGTCGACGCTGGAAAATTATCCCCCAAACTGGCGGGCGCAACCCTAGGCTTGAGCGAACTCGAGACTGTGGAAAATGGCCTGGTAAAGGCGGTTACTATCGTAGAATTGGGCGCTAACAGCCCGGCGGCGCGCGCGGGTCTGCGCAAGGGCGACATCATATTGTCCGTCAATCGGCAAGTGGTGAAGAATTTTGACGAATTTAAATCCGCGTTGAAAAATAACAGTCGCGGTCTGCTGTTGAACATACAACGCGGAGAAAATGCAATGTTTCTATTGCTACAATAGTCCGACAAAATGGCGGTGCGGCGCCCCCGATGACGCCGCACCGTTACACCTTTGCCCCACCCCTTGGTATCCGTCGTGCATGTTACAGGCATTACTGTTCATGCAACGCAACCGGCATTACATACTCATGAATGTGCAATTCAGCATATTTGATTTGGCCGCCGAATTCCCGCCCATCAAAATTATCGACATAGGCGCGATGACGGTTACTGAAAACCCTCCACGCCCCGACAGCTACGCGTCACTCAAGGCGCACGGCGCGACGCTTATTGGATTTGAGCCGGTAGAGACGGAATGCGCGAAACTCAATGCCACGGGACATGCGTACCAGTGCTACCTGCCCTACGCGATTGGCGACGGTAACGAACATACCTTTTACGAAACCAACGCCTGCATGACCTCTTCGTTGTACGAACCGAATACGGCTTTACTGGAGAAATTTCAGCTGTTATCGGAGTACATCGAAGTCACCCAAACGTATCCGATACGAACTCACCGCCTGGACGACATAGAGGAAACCCTGGGCGGAGATTACATTAAAATCGATGTGCAAGGTGCGGAACTGGATGTGTTGCGTGGCGCCACCCAACGCTTGAATGACGCATTGGTGATAGAAGTAGAGGTTGAGTTTGCCCCGCTATATAAAAAACAACCCTTGTTCTCGGACGTAGACATTTTCATGCGCTCGCAAGGCTTTGTGTTACATCGCTTCCATGGCACGATGGGGCGTACCTTCAAACCTATTTTGATCGAATCCAATCCGTGCGCAACCTTAAGCCAGATATTATGGAGTAATGCAATCTATATCCGTAATTTTATGACGCTCAATCTACTCACCCCCGAACAACTTCTCAAATCCGCGGTAATCTTGCACGAGCTCTATCACTCATTCGATTTATGTGCGTTGATACTCGCCGCCTACGATAAATCAACCTTTTCAGATCTTGGGGTTCGTTACAAACAACGCTTAATGCAGCCCTAGCGAGCTTATATAATCGAAGGATATCTAAACCCTCGCCTGCGTGTTTTCCAATTCAAAATAACGCATTACTAATGCTCGATATACGCCCTCTTGCGCATATAACTGGGTGTGCGTGCCCATTTGCACCACTCGGCCAGCATCCAATACGATGACTACATCCGCATGTGCGACGGTGTGCAGACGATGCGCGATAATTAGCGTGGTACGCGCCTGCGTGAGGTTGCGCAGCCCCTCGCGCACATGGAATTCGGATTCCGCGTCCAGCGCGGAGGTCGGCTCATCGAGCAATACAATCGGCGCGTTTTTCAGCATCGCGCGCGCAATCGCGATGCGTTGACGTTCACCGCCGGACAATTGCATACCACGCTCACCTAGTTGCGTGGCATATCCCTCTGGTAGCGCACGGATAAACATATCGGCGTGCGCGGCCTTGGCAGCCGCTTCGATGTCAGTTTGCGTCGCGCGCGGACGTCCGATACGGATATTATCCGCGATACTTCCGGACACCAACGTCGCCTCTTGCGTCACCGAAGCGATTTGTGCACGCAGCGTCGCGGCACTGACTTGTGCGATGTCAGTACCGTCTACCATTATTCGACCAACCTGCAAAGGGTATAAGCGGGTCAACACCTTGAACACGGTGGACTTGCCGGCACCACTGGGCCCGATAAAGGCTATCGTTTTAGCAGGGGGTAGCGTAAAACTAATGTCGTGCAACGCGCGACGACCGTCGATGTAATCGAAGGTGACGTGTTCAAACGTGATTGCGCCGCGCGTCACCGACAAAGCTGGTGCGTCTGTGTCGTCCTTTTCCGTCGCGACGTTAAATAGTTCAAAGACGCGCTCGTTCGCGGATAGCGCATTGGCAAGTAAGATATTTAATTCTGAAAGACGATTCAACGGCTGAAAAAGCATACCTAGATACGCATAAAACACCACCAACCCACCGACGGACAAACGCCCTGCCTGCACCTCAAGCACCGCCACCCAGGTAATGATCGCGGGGGCCGACAGCGTAATAAATCCAACCACCATCAACGACCGCGCGTTGTTTAATACATTTTCAAGCACCATATAAAGATAATCTTTGGAATAGCGAAAAAAAGTCTGCCGATTGGACGTATTACGACCGTACACACGATCGAAGGCCAACGTTGAAAATTGCTCGGTGACTATGGCGCTGGTATCTTCATTTTTTTGCTGCGCTTGTTTCGCGACGGCACGTATTTTCTGCTGAAAATAGTACACAACGTAGGCGTACAACGGCAGACTGCACAACGCCAACGCGGTTAAATAACTATTTTCGCTAAACAGCAGATACGCAATCAACAGTATCGACGTCGCGTCCATCAAGGTATTGGTGATCGCGGCACCCGCGAGATTTTGCGCGCTGGCGACGTCGGCAAGCAGGCGCGATGTCAACGCGCCTGCGAAATAGCGTTCGTGCCACGCTAATGGCAACCCTTGCAGGTGGCGATGCAAAGCAATCCGAATATCAAAACTGACCCGGTGACTGACATAATCGGCCCAAGCGGAACGAAAATAGGTCGCCACCGCCCATACCACGTACACCAGCAAGACCCCTACCATCAACGTGGTGAGCTCTGCGAAGGAAATACCGGTTGCAGCATTTAGTCCGTCAATCAGATGTTTTAGCACCCACGGAAACACCAACGGTAGGTTGAATTTTAGCAGCCCGCACAACGTCGCACCTACCAACCACGCGCGATAAGGTCGCACAAAACCCCAATAACCCCCTACGCTGGGCGCGCGCGCGAACACAAAGCACTTGTTTGTTGGAATTCGGCGATTAAACATATTTAAGTTGACTTTGGCAGACCATGACGTACGCGAAAAGGATAGAAACATCTCTGCAAATTCAAGTCCATAGGCGGGCCGCAGCGTCTATCCCCAGGTTTGATCAAACCTGTAAAACGCGTCGTATAAACGCTATATTCATTAAATTTTACATATAAATTACTCCGTTCTAGTTCGGTAATGGATTCTTAACAATACCCAAGACCTGATGCGCGCGACTAATTTTTTTTGCAACGCATTCAAATTTCGCAACACACACAGCGCAGGACGAGAAACAACGTAATTCGAAAATTTTTCAACAAAAAAAA
>JAOUGF010000268.1 GCA_029857925.1 Gammaproteobacteria bacterium | reverse complement strand
TCCGATCTCATGGACGGCCACACGACTCAAGAACCACGTTTGTGGTGGAGCGCCCTACGCGAGGCGATGGGGCAGCTTGCCGGGCGCGTCGACCTAAAACACATTGTAGCATTGAGCGTAAACGGCACCTCAAGCACGATGCTGGCGGTAGATGCACAAGGTGAGCCTGTCGGGCCTGCACTGATGTATAACGACAACGCGTGCATCGCCGAGGCCGCGCAGGTCGCAGTATACGCGCCCGCGGACAGTGCCGCCATCGGTCGCAGCAGCGGTTTGGCCAAGTGGCTTTGGTTGAAGCGCAGGTATCCTAAAAGCACAGTGCTGCATCAGGCCGACTGGGTCGCGCAGCGGCTGGGTGCCAAACAAATGACAAGTGACGAAAATAATGCACTCAAAACGGGCTATGATCCTCTTTTACGCGCTTGGCCACTTTGGCTGAAAAATATTGTTGACTTCAACGAGTTGTTGTGCATTGTTCCACCTGGAACATATTTGGGACAGTGTAATACGCCGTTTGCGCGGGAATTACGCCTGAATCCTGACACTCAAGTGGTCGCTGGTACAACAGACAGTGTTGCGGCTTTTATCGCCAGCGGCGCGTGCGAGGTGGGGGATGCGACGACCTCGTTGGGTTCCACTCTGGCAATAAAACTGATCTCCGCTGCCCCTGTCAATGCCGCCCAGTTTGGCGTGTACAGCCACCGCCTGGGGGCACTGTGGTTGGCCGGTGGCGCATCCAATAGTGGTGGGTCTGCGCTATTGCAATATTTCTCAACAGGCCGAATGAATACATTAAGTGAGCTGCTTAACCCCGATATAGATACTGGGTTGGATTACTATCCATTGCCCAAGGAAGGAGAGCGCTTCCCTATTTC
Source organism: Gammaproteobacteria bacterium (assembly GCA_029857925.1). Classification (GTDB taxonomy): domain Bacteria; phylum Pseudomonadota; class Gammaproteobacteria; order S012-40; family S012-40; genus CAKKRP01. The sequence continues at coordinate 3,220 of JAOUGF010000268.1, read as the reverse complement.
CGATCCCGCGATGGCGCCGCGACTTTCGCCCCGCCCCGCTGAGGACAGTGTATTTTTCCAAGGAATGTTGGAGGGCATTGCCCGAATAGAGGCGCAAGCTTATCAGCGCCTGCACGCGTTGGGCGCCTCCCCAGTGAGGTCTATCCGCACCGTCGGCGGCGGTGCGCGCAACTTGGCCTGGCAGCGCATCCGCGCCCGTATACTGCCCGCACCCTTGCACCCTGCCACCCAGTTAGAGGCCGCCTACGGCAGCGCCCTGCTCGCCAAACGCGGGCACGACCCCGCCTAAGGCGTGGCGGCCGCCTCCCTTAGCCAGGCCACATCGACTTGGTGGTTGACGGGCGCGGGTACCTTGCCTTGGACGCGACTACACGCATGTCCGTTGTCCCCCAAGTGATCAAATACGGCCAGTGCGTCGGAAAAATTCTGACCCTCCGTATAATGATTCAGCGTCACCACTGTCCGCAGGCCTGCCGCGTGCGCGGCGCGCAAGCCGTTTTCAGAATCCTCTATTGCCAACGCGTGTGCTGCGGTGATGCCCATCTTGTCTAGCACCCATTGATAGATGTCCGGCGCAGGTTTTTTGGCTGCGACGATGTCGCCCGCGCCTATGACCTCAAACCAATCGACGCTGTCGTCCGCCAACGCATGACGCAATAGTGTGGTCACATTCTCGGGCGTAGTGGTGGTCGCAATCGCTAAGCGCACACCAGCCGCGCGTGCCTCGCGCAATAGACGCGCTACGCCGATGCGCAAGGGGATCTCCCCGGCCTCCAACATCTGCACGTAGTAGCGGGTCTTGGCCAAATGTAACGCCTTTAGGAAACCTGCCATGTCGGCAGGACGCCGGAAGTCCGAGCGATAGCGGTCCAAATAAAACTGCATACGCTCCTTGCCCCCAGTCACCGCGAGGAGGTCGCCGTACAAGTCTACACCCCACACCCAATCCAACCCCGCCTCGGCAAAGGCCCGATTAAAGGCGACCCGATGACCGTCTCTTTCGGTGTCCGCCAAGGTCCCATCTACATCAAAAATCAACGCGGCAAGTGCCATATGAACGCCTTTAGAAAAGTGAATTGTCCAATGTTAACGCGGCGGGTTAACAAATAAAACACGGGAATATGCAAGACATTACTTGTCAGCGCCCCCGGTTTTTGGTAGAAAGGTTGGCTTTACTTTAACCTCGTGATGGAGTAGCACGCGGATGGTCGTCAAAAAACCCAAATCTAGCCCTGCCCCGGCCAAAGGATCGACCAAGGCCAGTGGCAAGTCGTCGCCAGCTAAACCTGCGGCGAAGACATCGCCACCCAAAGGTAAGTCAACAGTTAAGGAACCCATGTCTAAAACACCTGTTTCTAAAGCACAGGCCGCCGCGCCTTCGAGCAAGAAGCCTGCGCCCAAAGCCAGCACACCTGTTGCTACACCTGCGACGGCAAAGCCGACTGCGTCCGCCAAGCCCCCTTTGACGGCGAAGCCGGGCACAGCCTCTAACCCCTCTATTTCGTTAGGGCCGGTTGCAGGCGCCCCTTCTGGCGCCAGTGGTACGCTCGGATTTTTAGGCATCGCACCCTATATCGAAAAAAAGGGTGAGGAGTATATGAGCCCCGGTGTAGAGGGTCATTTTCGCAATATCTTACGCGAATGGAAAAAGGTGCTGATGGAAGAGGTAGATCGCACCGTGCACCACATGCAGGATGAAGCGGCCAATTTTCCTGACCCCAATGATCGCGCCACCCAAGAATCCGAATTTACGATGGAGCTGCGGGCACGTGACCGCGAACGCAAATTAATTAAAAAGATCGACGAGGCGTTAGTGGCATTGGACAGTCATGAATATGGTTATTGCGAGCAATGCGGGGAAGAAATAGGCATTCGTCGATTAGAGGCGCGTCCTACGGCGACACTGTGCATTGAATGCAAAACGTTAGCGGAAATACGCGAGAAACACCTCAGCAGCTAACCATGTTACTGCTCGGCGGGTCGCGTTCCCGCCGAGCAGATATCCTAGAACTTATCTGAGTTTAGCGTTCGTGGTGTACGCGCAGCCCGTTGGAAGCCGCGAAGTTTACGATATATTCATAGGCGACGGGGTCTTCCGTCTTCAAAGACTCGTCCACGACGAGGCATTTTTCGCCATTGATGGAGCGGGGCTGTACCCCTTTTGCATAGTGCAAACGATGATCAGTCCCGAAACTGCCTAGGGCAGACGAGATGCGCTCTATCCAATCGCTGGGTCGGAATGCGCGCCCATCTTCCTTCACGCTTTCTATGACCAGTTTAGTCGTTTCATCTGACATATATCACCCCTCACCACCCAACAAGAGCCGTTACTGCATTATTGGATAACAGAAATCAAAAAACGTTCTTAGCGATCGCATCTTTTACCGCACCTAGTGTGGCTTCCACCGTTACAATGGCACCGCCCCCTTGCTTAATGGCGATGTCTGGGTCTTTTAACCCATGCCCCGTCAACGTGCACACTACTTTTACACCTTCAGGGATTTTGCCGGATTTGATATCGCGTAACGCACCCGCCAACGACGTTGCCGATGCGGGTTCACAGAAGATGCCTTCTTTCTCCGACAGCAGCTTTTGCGTTGCTAAGATTTCAGTGTCGCTACATTCGTCAAACCAGCCGTTGGAGGTTTTTTGCGTCTCCCACGCCTTATCCCAGGATTGGGGGTGGCCGATGCGGATCGCCGTCGCGACCGTTTCAGGATTGTCGACGGGCTTGCCACGTATAAACGGCGCCGCACCAGCCGCTTGATAACCGATCATGCGCGGGCGATTATTGACGATGCCGTGCTCAAAATATTCGGTATATCCCATCCAGTGCGCGGAGATATTTCCCGCATTGCCGACGGGCAGACAATGAAAATCCGGCGCGCACTCCAGCTCTTCGATAATTTCAAACGCGGCCGTCTTCTGACCCTGTAGTCTGAACGGATTGATGGAATTCACAATGGTGATCGGGATTTCTTTGCCGATGTCTTTTACGATTTGCATCCCGTCATCAAAATTGCCTTTAATTTGCAACACGCGCGCGCCATGCAACACCGCCTGCGCCAGTTTGCCCATCGCGATTTTGCCATCTGGAATCAGTACAAACGCCGTGATGCCCGCGCGGGCAGCGTAGGCCGCGGCGGAGGCCGAGGTGTTGCCGGTGGAGGCGCAAATGATCGCCTTGCTATTGTCCTCTACAGCCTTGGTGACCGCCATC
>JAOUGF010000267.1 GCA_029857925.1 Gammaproteobacteria bacterium | reverse complement strand
GGTAGTGTTCATCAGAATCCGCCGACTCACCGCGCGGAGCCTCTTTGTAGGCCTTCACAAACTGCTGTTCCCAAACCTTGTCAGTCGCCTGTTCACCGCTTTTCATTTCTAAATCAGCAAGTCTTTGCGTGACCTCACGATACAACGGGTCCGTCGGGGAGGTGGTGGCGAGAAACTCGCGGTAGGCCGCAACAACCTGCGCGGCAGATTGCGTATGCAATTGGCCAGCAACGACTTGCACGTTATTACGTTCGATACTCGCGACCGTGTTTTTTCCTCCGGCAGCGCAACCCCACAAGGAGAAAATCAACAGCAAGCACCACCCGCGTGTCATTGCGATTCTCCGCTGGCGGTCGCCTCGTCAAACAATCGGGCCATGGCATATTGGGCTTGCGCCAGATAGGCCGCAACATGTTGACGTTCGCTCTCCAATTCCGCACTCATTTGGCGCGTAAAGCGCCCACCCGTCGCAACCTTGACGGCATGGGCGCGCAATGATACCGCCTTCAAACGCTCGCGGATTTGAGCTACACGTTTCTTTAACTTAGCGACCGGCAATTGGTCGACGTTACCAAGCAATTCCATTCGCCTCCATAACTCTTTAGTGCCCTGCAGCTCTTTTTCGATTTCGGCTAATTGTTCACTATAGTCTTTGCGGCGTTTATCGGCCTGGGTATAAATATTCCACATCAGCACTCCACGCAACACCGAATAACGCTCCAAAACATTCGGCGGCAGTTTATTCGCAGGCACACGCGACAGGCGTTCATAAATGCTTTGCAGCCTCAACAATTGCCGCTCTTCGTTGTCAGTTCTAAATGACAAACCATCATGCGCGATGTCACTTGTTATCAACGTCCGTTGCGCGACATTAAACCGTTGCTCTAACCAGTCCGGCCGTATGCTCTTCACCTTTTCGCGCAATACCAACGCGCGATCACGTTGACGTTTTACGCGATCATCCAAAACTTCGTCATACAAAGCGAATTTTTCTGACCATTCCTGCAGAGCTGATGTAGTGGCTACAATATCCCGGTACCGCCTATATTCATCTCTAACCGCAGGCACTCCTAAGGCGCGCAATATCGGCCGTTTGCCAGGGGTCTGGTTTAGCCTGGTTAACTCTTTTGTTAGCGTTTTGTCGTCCATCGACATGGGCAACCATTGCAACACCTCACCGCTACGCAATCCCGCCATACCGCTGTCAAGCACTTCCTGCAAATCTTTGTATGTAGATGCCGCTTGGCGATAGTGCATCAACGCCAACGGATTGGATTTGAGTTTATTGTATGCAAAACCGGACGCAAGCAAGCCCTCTTGAGTTACTACATCCAACGTGTCGCGTCGACTCAACTCATTCCAATACCGTAGCGCGTCTTGGTAGTGCTCCTGTGCGGCGTAGGCCCAACCCACTCCTAACATGGCCTTGCCGCTATACAGCCCATCCAAACTGACGGTACGCAGGTATTTTAAGGCGCGTGCCGGGTCGTTTTGCTGTAAATACCAAAACCCTAACACTACGCGCGCTTTGTCTCGGATGACGGTATTTTCACGCGTCCCGTTTGCCAGGTCCGCCACCGATGTCATTGCGTCTACACCGCATTCCACGGACTTTTTTAGGAGACATGCAACACCCGTATTATATGTCGCGTAGGCGCGCCAAACCTGCGCGCCATCCATAGACTCCAATAAACGCTGCGCCTCATCAAGTTTTTCTTCTGCGATCAATTGATTGGCACGGAAAAAAAGCCTTTCCTGTTCTAATTGGCCGGGCAGTGCATCACGCACGGAAACCATACCGCGCTGAAAACCCGTTTGATCTCCGATCGACAAGGCGGCCTTTGCGTAGTGCATCCAAGCCAAATCTGAAATTCGAGAATTCACATCGGCGTGACCAAGCACTTGTGGCAACACTTGCATCGCCAACTCAGGGAGTCCCGCGCCGTACAATAAAACACCATTTAGTAACTCGATTTCCGCGCTGCTATTCAAATCACCGCGGTCCTTTCCTGCCATCAGTTCCACTTGCGCTTGCGTATAATGTTCTTGGTACATCGCATATAACACTTGACGATACCGCAGAGACTCTATGCCCGCGGACGGCGCGGCATGCGCAACCCAAGCACCGGCTATACAGCACAGTGCGCTGCATCCTAAAAGCAATCTTCGGCGCAACAGCGGATTCATTGCAACATCACCATTGTTTTACCAGGAATTCAGGCTGCTGTTTGGAAATGCTATCAGACACTTTTAATTCCAAATAGGTCGGCGTCGCGGGTTTCTCAAACACATAGTTCGTCGCCCGTTTATATTTACGTCCTTGAGGACCTTCGCCCGTAAAAACCGCAACCACTTCATGTTTGCCCGGCTTTATGTTTCCGATATAAATTTTTTGCACACCGCCGCGACGCAACGCCTCTATTTCGCGTGTGTCATACACCTGACTGGCAACCATCTTGTCATCAATAGTAATGCGCACACTTTCCAGTTGAAACAATTCACCTACGTCTAGCGAAAGAAAGACGGTGACCTGCGTATTCACCGGAAACAACAATTCTTCTTCCAATAACAATAAGTCTTTATTTAATTCCAACACATCCTTTTTAAGGGACTGTATCTCTGCATCCAATTTCTCCGCCGCGCCTGCGGCCTGCATCACCAGCATTGGCGCACCTATTAACACAATCAACAGCCTGACTATCCGCCGCATATCCGCACCTTTGTTAGAAATATACCGAAGCGCCTACGTTTAATTCGACGTTGTGCGTCATTTTCCGCCGCCCCAATAGGCTGGACTGGAATTCCAGGCCGCGCACATCCAGATGCAGTGCAATCCAATCTATCGGCAATACGCGCAGCCCCATGCCATATACGATCGTCGGCCAACTTTCGTGGTTAAACTCTGTGCGTCCCGCACCGCCTAACACATAAACACCCGACGTTAGCGCTAAAGATCGCCCTAGAAATATTTCGCCGGGCATTAAATTCCACCCCAGGGCCACATAGCTATAGGTCAACGCCGTCAACTGACCGTCTTGGAAAATCGGAAACGAAAAATTCTTGCGAAACGTCTCATCACTGACAGCGGAGGTGCCCCGCGCACCTTCAACAAACAACCATGGCAACGGATGCAATACCAAACGCCAACCAGTCACCACGTTTGCGCCGAAATCTTCGACGGACAACAAACCCGCATAGGGACCGAATTCGACATATTCAGAATCGATATTCGCCAAATGTACCGGCCGTCTTTCGACTTCCGGCTCATACAACAACGGTTTGCCGGATAAGCGAAACTCCGCATCGGCATCTGTCGCTGCACGCGCATTTATCAACGCTGCACATGCCAATGTAAATAATATTATGCGGCTAAAGATACGTTTGAACACCGATTTGCCACTCCCAAAAGTTGGGCTGAGATACCTTGGACTGTTGAATTGAAACAATGCCCACGCCGGTACGTATAAAAAACCGATCCGTCATGCGCATGCGCACGGACAGGCCTCCAGAAACAAAGCCTGCTTGCGTTTTCAGTGCTGGATATAGCGTGGCGCGCGGGTTGCCTTGCAACTCCCCCCCCGCGACAAATAGGCTTGGAGAAAATCGCTGTTCCGACCACAAATACCATTGTAACCCTACCGAGTAGTAATTTGACATCATGTATAAACCGGCGGACTGCGCGTACATCATATCCATGTGCAAGCCCTTCAACATGTGGTACGAACCCGACAGTCTGTAAACGTAGTCACGCCACAACATACCTCCATCGACACCCACCATATAATTTCGATCACTATTGTGGGCGTGTTCGGCGGCCGCAAAGCTCACGCGCGGCGAATGATTTACCGCATCAACGGCTATTGCTTCCCCAGCGACCCAGCCGACCTCTTGGCGATCGGACTGCACCTTAAACCAGGGTCCTTGTTCGGCCAATACATTAAATCTGTGTCCCCGCTCTATCACGGTAAAGACCGGGAAACCGATGCCTGGCCCCGTATGCACATCCACATAGGCCTGTTCTACGGTGACCATGGTTGGCGCGGCTTCCACAACAGACACGCTTAGGAAAACGATCAGACTGAAATATTTCAGCATTTTCGAT
>JAOUGF010000266.1 GCA_029857925.1 Gammaproteobacteria bacterium | reverse complement strand
AAAATTGCCGGATCTTATCAAGGCACAACGCGCCGGTAATAATCTGTTGGTAAATGTTGATCCCCTTGTGGATGAAATTTCGCAGCTGGTGGACAACTATGATGCCCTGGAAAAAAAATCGCACGCATTCGCTTGGCTTGGTTACGGGCTAGGGGTGTTGGGATTGTTGGTTTTGGTTGCATTGGGACACCACTTGGTGAGCGAAGCTCGCGCGCGTGCGCAGGTGAGCGCGGCGCAGCATAAGGTTGAACGGGACGCCGTTATTCGATTGCGACACGAAATTCGCACATTGGGTGAGGGAGACCTCACGGTGCGTGCGACGATAGACAAAAAAGAAAGCACGGCGGCAATCGCCGAGGCGGTCAATTACATGGTCTCCGCGCTACGAGAACTTGTAACCGCAATCAATGACGCCGCAGGTGAAGTTGCGTCTGCAGCGGCGGAAACACGGGCGACTGCGTTGCATTTAACGCGCGGGTCGCAACGCCAAGTCGAGCAAATTTCCTCGGTTACGGCGGCGGTACACAATTTTGCGGTGGCGATGGAACAAGTCGCGTCGGGGGCGCAGGCCTCGCTGGACGTGGCGCAACAGTCCGTAGAAATTGCAGATCACGGTGCCAACGCCGTGCGTCAGGTGATACACGCGATGGTGACTACGCGCGAACACATTCAAGACACCGCCAAGCGTATTAAACGCTTGGGTGAAAGTTCTCAGGAAATCGGCAACATCGTTGAACTGATTAACGATATCGCGGATCAAACGCACATATTGGCATTAAACGCGGCCATCCAAACCCATAGCGGTGTGCGCAACGCCAGCATCGGCACCGTCGCCGATGAGGTACAGCAATTGGCGGAGCGCACGGGTTATGCGACGCGCCAAATAGAAGTCTTGGTAAAAGTGATACAGCAAGACACTCAAGAAGCCGTGATGTCTATGGCGCGAAGCACGCACGACGTCGTAGAGGGTACTGAGCTCGCGGAGGGCGCGGGCACCGCCTTAATTGCGATACAAGACGTGTCCGTGGATCTTGCTGGGCACATACAAAATATTTCACATACGGCGCAACAATTGGCTCGCGATGCGATGGAAGTCGCATCTTCAATGAATGTGATAAAAGATGTCACCAATGAGAATTTGGTTGGAACAAAACAGGCTGCGGAGCTGACCGAAAATCTAGCGCTTTTATCGCATACTTTGCGGCAAATGGTCAGCGGTTTCAAATTGCCTAATATCAGCGTGGATAGTTAATAAATCAGCGCCAGACCCATAAAAACAGCATTTTACGATGGGTTATGAATAATTAAGTTTAGAGCAAGTTTAAGGCGTTAGGCTTTAGGGTGGGGAACGAGCTAGCGGTATTTTGCGAGCACTGATAACGCAAATACGTAACTCATACGGGTATTGTTGATATGGTCTAGCCACGTTAATGTGGTTAAGCGAGATAAATATGGAAACAGAAGCAAGTCAAATTGATGTACAGGGTACTCGGCATCGGATGGCGCGCGATCGTGCGCAGGCACTGCATCATGTCATGATTGACTTGCGTACGGCGCTCTCAAATGCGCGCACCGCACTAGAGGCCTACGGACTCTCACCCCACGCCAAATCACAACTAACAAATTTTAGTGATCACATCAAACAAATTTATGGTGTGGTACGTATCCTCGAGCTTGACGGAATCGGGTTGTTAGCCGAAGAAATTATCGCTGCCGCACAGGTACCCGCTGAAAAACAAGACGGATTCGTCGCTGAAGAATATGAGGTGTTGGTACGCGCCACGTTATCGTTGGAAACCTATATCGAACAGACGGAACATGGTGAGGCGGCCGCGCCTTTGGTGTTGTTACCGCTGTTAAATGATCTGCGAGCGGTGCAGCAAGCGCCGATGCTTTCGGAAATGGCGCTGTTTGCTCCGAATCTAGATAATCTTCCTCCGATGTCGGTTTCGGGAAATCATAGCGCAAAAACCATGGCCAGACGGTTACGGCCGTATTATCAGTCGGGATTGTTACGTTGGTACAATGACCCGGGGGATGATCGAGGTTTGTTGCAATTAACGACAATTATCCATCGCATGGAACGCGCGTCCCGTAACTCCCATGCGCACCAGGTGTGGTGGATTGCGCGTGGACTAATAGATGCAGTATTAAATCATGCGATAGAGCTGTCTGTGGCGGTACGGGTATTGTTTGGGAAGTTGGATCGCGTATTAAAGTCTATACGGGATCAAGGCGAGGATGTATTAGACCTTAATCCGCCGCGCGATGTCGTAAAAAATATGTTGTATTACATCGCTAAATCTCCCGCTGTCAGTATACGCGTACAAGATATTAAAAAGCAGTATGCACTCGATCATTTGCTTCCTGATACGGAACAAATCCGTCGTGCCTTAGGAGATTTGGGTGGGCCGATGCAAGGGTTGCCTGAAACTATCGCGGCAGCGTTAAAGGAAGAATTGGCGCGCGTCAAAGTGCTGCTTGATAGTTATACCTATGGTGAAAGACAAGATCCGGCGATGTTGACGGATGCCGCAGATATACTAAAATCCACCGCCGACACATTGACATTGTTAGGGGTCTATGACGCACAGAAAGCGCTTGCCGCTGGCGGAAAACTGTTGCGCGATAGCGTTGCGCGCGAGGAAACGTTGAGCGAATCGCAAATGCTTCTATTCGCTGAGCAACTGCTCAGAGTTGAGGCCGTATTAAATAATTTGCGTGAACATTTGTTGGCGCAACCAGAATTCGCCCTATCCGGGTCGGAAGATGATTCCGTTGAAGGAGTTTCCGCAATGACGTTGCCAAATTATCGTTCCACTCCCGGTGCTGAATTCAAGAAAATTAGAAATCTCGCGCTTAAACAATGCATCGGTAATTTCAAAGCCATCAAACAGCAGATATTGTCGTATGTGGGCGACCCCAAATTGCATCACGCGCCCTCTGGTGTGCCGACGCTTTTGTATGAAATCGGAGGGTGTCTTGAAATTATGGAGTTGTCTGACGCCGCGCGAATAGCGGGCCGGTTGGCGCAGCATATTGAATTAAGAGTTTTAGAAGTCGAAGGTGTTCCCAACGAGGAGTTTCTTGATGTTTTGGCCGAAGCGATTATGAGTTTCGAGCTATACCTAGACACCTTGATTGATGAGCATGGCGACCCGGTGAGCGCATTGCAAATGGTGCGCGACACCGAGGCCGTGATTAACAAGACCGCAAGTTTTAAGCCGACAGTGGTGCCTTCTCCAGTAACGAAGGACACCACAATGGAGGCGACACAGAACTTGGCGGTCACCTCTGCTTCGGCGCAGGAAAAGGTGACCAACATCGAAAACCTAATGACCACGCTGGAGGAGCCGGTAGAGGCCATAGACGATGAAGTTATAGGTATATTTTTTGAAGAAGCCGACGAACAGATAGCGGTAATCAAAGATACGTTGCTAGCCTTGCGTGATGGTAAGCCGGTGGCGGGGTTGCTGCAATTGATGCAACGTATATGTCACACTCTGCGTGGCAGCGCGCGTATTGTGCAAGCCGCACAAGTGGCGGAAGTCGCTGAACATGTCGAGCGACTATGCGGCGCATTGGAGGAAGGTAAAGTAGCGTTAAACGACCAGACCACTGCGGTGCTTTCGACAGTGCCTACAGTGTTAGGCGTCACGTTGGACGCCTATAAGCAAAGTATACCGATGCCGGACATCGCGGGCGAGTTCCAGTTGCAGGTGAATCGCTTATTGCACGCGCAATCCCGCGGCACGGACGCGGTTGCGCAACCACTATTGCCGAAAACGGATTTGAATTCCGGTCATGCAGCGGATCTATTAAGCAGCTTCATCGTAGAGGCGAATGCTTCGCTTGACAATATTCGTCGCTATATTGATGAGTGTATGTCTGCGCCAGCGGGTTGCAGAGTGTCAGACGGTCTAATTCACACCGTCAAATCGATTACTACTAACGCAGCCACATTGGATTTTGCGGAATTGGCGCACATTTCCAGTTTACTCGAAAATTACCTAGGAAAAATAAAAGACGCAAACATTTCCGCCGATGTGCAAGCGTTTAGAATATTGACTGATTTTTGCTCCACCGTGAATGTATTATTGCTTGGATTGCGTTCACCATTTCCGCGTCCGGTTGATACA
>JAOUGF010000265.1 GCA_029857925.1 Gammaproteobacteria bacterium | reverse complement strand
AAATGAATTTCCACCTCGGTAGATGCGCCATTTACACTACGCACCAATTTGCTACGGTTGCCGGCCGCGAATTCACTTAAACCTCCCGCCGTAATAATCACATCGAGTACCGTCATTTTCTCGCGATAGGGTAAGATCTGCGGACGAGGCACAGCACCGACGACACGCACCTGCTGGTTAAATGAGCCACCAAACGCAGTGACAATCACGGTCACCTTCGGTTCTTTTATGTACGTAGCGAGAATTTTTTCGATATTGCGTGCAAGTTCAAACGGTGTCTTGCCGCTGGCCTGTATGTCCTCCACCAAGGGTAAAGACAAACGACCGTCAGGACGCACAGGAACCGTTCCCGACAACTCCGAATTATGCCATACAAACACCTGCAATGTATCGCCCGCGCCAATCAAATAGGCAGGAGCAACCTTTGCCAGCCCTTTAATATCTTTTTCTTTGTGTTTGTCCGTTACTACACAGGGAAACGGTAAGAATTCGCAATCATCGGCGCTTTTAGCCGCCGCTACGAATAGAAGCATTCCGCAAATCACCAGGCACACTGCTGCGCCGACATTAATACCTGATCGGAAAAACATACTGTATTATATCCTTGGTGAGGAGCCGTCGCCTGAGTTGAAATTTCGCAGCGAATCTAGCAGCCACACATCCCCGCATGGGGTTGTCGAAAATACGTCTGCAACCAGCTCAGAGTGTACCAAATTAACCTTCTTTTTTCTAGTATTCATACCTTTCAGAGCATCACTTTTTCACATCCGCACACACCCCAACACCCCTTGCTTGGCAGTCCTTACAACACTCATTCGAACGTACGGATTATGTTAACCCTTCCTCAATCTAGCGGTCACCTAGGTCAATGCCTTAGATGGACAGCATCTTTAACTCTGTAATGCCGGATATTTTTACACATTACTTTGTATAATGATTGCCATACAATTAACGTTTAAACAACAACTTACATTCGTTTTTTGGAATTACCCCCTTGATTATCTAAAGGACTGTAAACAAATTCTGTTGCAAATAGACAACACTGTCGATAAATTTTACACTAATCCCAAGCTCAATTGGATGTTGATATTTTTTTATATAAATAACAACAACTTATAAATTGGCACTAAACTTGCTGATATCCATCTGTAACAATCCACTATTAACAGGGTAATCCTATGAAACCTTTAATCTCACTTTCCGCCTCGGTCTTGGCCCTGGTCTTCAGCGTTAGCGCTAACGCGAGCCTGTACCAATACTCGCAAGGCGACATCGGCGGTTTTTCATTAATCGGCCAACAATCCGGCGGGCCCATTTTATTTTCTGGCCTGCAATTGAACAGCAGCACGCAGAAATATGAATTCGTTGCGTTTACCCCGCGCCCCCTGCCGACACAATTCAGCATCGGTAACAAAACGCAAAAGGACTTCAGCGGCTTTGATGGGGTGACTGTTACACTCACCAACAGCAGCTTTCAGAATATCTCCTCCTCTGCGTTTGTGGCCACGCAGAACCAAAACGGCGGCTATGATATGTATGTCGGCAATAACGCCAGCATTGCAGATAACGGCTCCGCAACGTTGGATTTGAATTTCAACTCCGCGCATAAATATACCACCGACTCCAACTTCAATGTCTTACAAGACCTCGGGAACGGTCAAGCGCTGCGTGATTTGCAATCCGTTGTCGCCTATGGTTTTGGCGTGTTATCTGACAAAGGTGTTTTCGTACACGCCTCTGTACCGGAGCCCGGTACGCTGATGCTCTTCGGCGCTGGCTTGTTAGCAATGGCCTTGCTGGTAGGTGTGCGTCGCCGCCAGACCATCTAGTGACTGTCTACCCTACATAGTGGGAAGAAACTTAAGGGCGCGCAATGCGCCCTTTTTTATCGCCCGATGTTCTTTTTGATAAAATTCAAGAGAGCTTCACTGCCACTATTATTTTCCGTTGTTACAGGCAACATTACCGCGTGTATCGCCGCCAATGGACGACGACCTTGTACCCAGCTAATCACTTCCAAATATTTTTCCCTCCAACTCCGCGCAGTAGTGGCTGTGTCTACGCTGTACCAATATGCGATTGATCTCTTCGCGCCCGAAACGTGCTGCAATTCCGAAATAGCCACTTCGAATGTATTGTCTACGAGGTGAAACATTTGGCGCTCCACCTCCCACCCCTCTCCAGCGACATCATTCGTCGAGCTTACTAACTCGTTGCCGCCCCGCTGAGTTGCATAGAATGCCTCGTAACTCCACACTGTTTGCTGCCCAAACTGCCGTTTGAGCATCCATTGCGATGTCGCACCAACGAATTTAGGCCGCCACACCGATTGTGTCTGTATTGCAACCACCTCCGCTTGCTGTGGCAAAAAAACACGCGTAACGTTTTCAGGTACCGGGGGGGGGTTTAGTTCCAACCCAATACGTAAGCCTATACACACACACAGCGCCGCGATACCGCTGAACATCACCCTTACCGAGGCAGTCGTCATGTTTGTGTTGCCGTTTACGTTACAAGGCAATGGCACGTGCTGCCGCCACCTCAATGCCAACGCAATACCAGGCAACAACATTCCAAAAAATAGCCACCACCCCATCAACAAATGGTCCTGCATCCAAGGGTGGCGCATTTCCGTTACATGGCCGACACCAATCACCGTTACCACTCTAATCCAATTTGCGATAATCCCCACGGAGAACGCAGCCACCACTACCAACGCACGACGACGCCAGGCCAGAAATTCTGTATAGGCTAGCAAAACACCTAACGCTAACGCTGAAAGTAAATAGTGTAGGCCGCCGCAGGCCTCTTCGATTTCAAATTTACCTGCGGGGATATGGATATAGTGCCCTTCGATATATATCGGTACACCTGCAAGATGTAACGCTTCTGCAGCGATAAACGCTGTAACATTTTGTAGCGGAACCGCCAAACCACCCCACCAAGGTAACGCAAAGACAATGTAAGCTAACGGAAACCAAAGGAGGCGCGCGAGGCGATGACCAAACGCAGCCCAAATCAACCCTGGAAAAAAAAGCAACGCTGCGCTGAATTCGACTATTTCAATATTGACAAGTTGCGCAAACACCCACGCGAGCGTTAAGGCGCCCAACAAGCTCCAGACCACTCCGCTGGGCTGCGCGGGTTGCACAAACACACTGCGCTGCCGCCACAATAGATAAAGCATAATTGGTAACACCAAAAATGCGTGTTGATAAGCGGAAGTGCGGACCCAAAACGCAAACATCTTCGACCATGTCGGAAACATTGCGAGATTTAGCAATACCGCACTGCCTATCAAAGTTGAATATATCCAAATAAATTTGAAACGGTGAACAGCCATGCGCTGCCTCGTGAAAAGTACATTACTCTAATTTTTTAAATAGCGCTTCCGCACGCTCACGATCATAAAAATCACCCTTTTCATTCAACACTTGCTGCAGTATATCTTTAGCTTTTCCGGGTTGCCCGGTATTGTCGTAGAGTACGGCAAGATGATAACGCACTACTTGATCGGCCCCATGATCTGCCGCGATGCGTTCCAATATTGGTTTGGCATCACTTGCTCGCCCCTGATTCAGTAATATCCATGCATATGTATCCGCCACCACTGGGTCGGCACCCTGTATACGGTAGGCCCTATGAGCCACATCCAATGCCTCTTTATCACCCACTGCAAATAAAGACCACGCCTTATTATTCAACAACATTGCATCCCCGGGGACAACTGCTAGCGCCGCATCAATCTGTGCAACGGCGTCGCGATGACGACCAAGCTTTTGTAATTCCGTCGCAAAAACTGCTCGCGCATAATAATCGGCGGGATGCGCGACGACCCAAGTCTGAAATACTTTTAACATGGAAACGGTGTCATGTTGGGCGGCTTTTGACGCAGCCAATTTTCGCACGATGGTAAACGAAGGCTCTAACCCCAACGCGTGATTATACGCCTGCTCCGCCTCCCGGTATTTTCCGGTCGCCATGTTCAAATCGCCTTCCAACACCATTGCCGTTGTTTTTTTTCCCATTTCTTTTAGTAGCGCGACCACTTCGAACGCCCCTTTTTCATTTCCCTGTTTTAACCGTATCTCCGCGACCAACGCGCGTGCCGGAAGATTTTGCACATCCAAATTCAACGCTTGCTGAACTTTTGACAAGGCCGCATCCAACTCACCGCGCGCCAGGGAGA
>JAOUGF010000264.1 GCA_029857925.1 Gammaproteobacteria bacterium | reverse complement strand
GCAAGCGGTGAGGAGGCCTATTCCATTGCGATCGCGCTACTCGAACACCTCGGGGATCGCGGTGGCATTACGCCGGTGCAGATATTCGCGACCGACATCGACGAGGATGCGATCGAAAAGGCGCGCGCAGGCGTTTATCCTGAGAATATCGCACAAGACGTCAGCCCGGAACGCCTGCGGCGTTTCTTTCTCAAGGTCGAGGGCGGTTATCAGATAAGCAAACACATCCGTGATATGTGTGTGTTCGCCACCCAAAACGTGATAAAAGATCCGCCGTTTTCCAAGGTTGACCTGATCAGTTGTCGCAATTTGCTCATTTATCTGGGACAGGTGCTGCAAAAGAAGGTGTTGACGATTTTTCACTATGCGCTTAATCCGGGTGGATTTCTGCAACTCGGCAGCGCTGAGAGTATTGGCGAATTCGCGGATTTGTTTCGTGCGGTAGATCCGAAAGTGAAGTTGTATGCAAAAAAATCCATCGCCACTCCGCAGCGGATGGATTTCGGTTCCGTCGCCGCCGCGTCGCCTCCTCTTGGCGCCAGTGTTTCCAGCCCGCCGCCCGCGGCGCGCAGCGGTTTGGATATGCAGCGCGAGGCCGACCGTCTGATCCTGAACAAATATGCGCCGGCCGCCGTGGTCATCAACGAGGCGCTGGATATCTTGCAATTCCGTGGGCAAACGGGTGCCTATCTCGAACCTGCACCGGGGGAGGCCAGCCTCAACCTGCTAAAAATGGCGCGCGAAGGGTTGAGATCGGCACTGAATACCGCAGTGCGCAATGCGAAACGCCGCCACACCACCACGCGATCGGCGGGGGTCAACATTCGTTATGACGGCCGGATGCGTACGCTAGACATCGAGGTGATGCCGATTCCCGGCACCGCGACATCCGAGCGTTGTTATCTCGTGGTATTCCAGGAAGCGCAGGTGGCGGTGACCAAGGGCCAGACGTCCAAGGGCAAGCGCTCCCCCCAAAAACAGGACCATAAAGTCACCGAGCTTGAACAAGAGTTGATCTCGACCAAGGAATATTTACAGTCCGTTATCGAACAGCAAGAAACGAGTAATGAAGAACTACGCTCGGCCAATGAAGAAATACAGTCCAGTAATGAAGAATTGCAGAGCATCAACGAAGAACTGGAAACGACCAAAGAGGAATTGCAGTCCACGAATGAAGAACTGGCGACTGTCAATGATGAGCTGGGCAGCCGCAATTTCGAATTGAGTCAACTCAATAATGACCTCAACAATCTGATCGGCAGCGTCAATCTGGCGATTGTGATCGTGGGCCTGGATTTATGTATCCGCCGTTACACGCCGCAGATGGAGAAATTGCTTAACCTGATCGCCAGTGATATCGGACGACCCATCACCGACATTCGACTCAATTTTGAGATGCCTCATTTGGCGAAACAAATTAGCGAAACCATAGACGCGGTACGCAGCCAGCAAATCGAGATTCAGGATCATTCGGGGCGCTGGTATTCGCTGCGCATCATGCCCTACAAGACGCTGGACAACCAAATTACCGGCGCGATTTTGGTGTTTGTGGATGTCGATGAGCTCAAAAAAGGCATGGAGCAGGCGCGTACGGCACGCGACTATGCGGAATCCATCATCTCCGCGATGCGTCATCCGTTGTTGGTGCTGGACAAACACCTGCGCGTGGTGTCGGCGAGTACCGCCTATCTCGACACGTTTCAGGTCAACGCGCATGCAACGTTGGGCAATTTATTGTATCGCTTGGGCAATGGCCAATGGGGTGTGCCGACGCTGCGTGCGGCGTTGGAGGCCACCATCTCTCAAGGCACCGCGTTTGAAGATTTCTCTATCACGCATGATTTCGAAAATATCGGGCCACGCACGGTGTTAATCAGCGGCCGACCGATTGCGGTGGGGCCGACAAACGCACCGCTGGTATTGATGCAGATCGAAATGGTCGCGTCGCACGCGATCGACGGTGTTTAGCCAAACATGGTTGACTACGCCCAACTCAGTAAGGCACAGCTGATACGCAAACTGCGCGAATCACAGGCGCAGCTGGAACGGCAGCAGAAAAAATCCAGCGCGCATCTCGAACACGATCTGCAGGTGCACCATATTGAGTTGGAGATGCAAAATCGTGAACTGCGCGAGGTAGAGCACCAACTCGAATTGGCGCGCGACCGCTACGCCGATCTTTATGATTTTGCGCCGGTGGGCTATTTGACGTTGGATGCGCGCGGCCGCATCCTGGAACTCAATTTGACTGCGGCGGCGATGCTTGGACAGGAACGTGCGCGTCTGCAGGGAAAATTTCTGACGACTTGGTTGCGGGGTGAAGATAAACTTGCGCTGCTGCAACACCTAACCGCCGCGCTGCATATCCAGGGTGCGAGCAGCGTCTCACTCGGTGTGCAAGTTTTCACCCCGGCACGGCCGACCATAGACGCGCATGTGGAATCCGTCGCAGTCGCAATGTCGCCAGTGCATGGTTGGGTATGCCGCACCATTTTGCTCGACGTCAGCAGACAGCGGGAGGCCGAACGGGCGTTGGTTCGTGAACGCGATTTTGCCGAGGGCTTGGTCACCACTGCACCAGCCATTGTGTTGGTGCTCGATACCGAAGGGCGCATCCTGCGCTTTAATCCTTACATGGAAAAAATATCCGGTTATCAACTGTGCGACGTGCAGGGTCAGGACTGGTTCACGATCTTTATCCCGCCGAGCGAACGGCAGCGTGTGCGTGAGTTGTATGGGGTTGCACTACAGGGTGTACACACCCTAGGGAATGTGAATGCGATTCTTACGCGCGATGGACACGAACGTTTGATTGAGTGGTACGACAGTGTGTTGCATGACGCACAAGGTCGGCGCGCGGGCCTGCTCGCCATAGGTCTGGATGTTACCGACAAACAACAATTACGTTTAGAGGCCGAAACGCACCGTGAAAATTTCGCGCATCTCACACGTGTGGTAATGATCAACGAATTGGCCAGTGGGCTCGCCCATGAACTCAGTCAACCACTCACCGCCATCACCAGCTATACTCAGGAAACCTTACGTCTTCTACCCGAAGGTAGTATGGTCACTGCGGCCCACCGTCATGGCCTGGAGCAGGCGTTAAACCAAAGTAAGCGTGCGGCAGACATTATTCAGCATTTGCGCAACTTCGTTGGGAAACATGTGGCCGCGATGGCGCCTTCCGACATCAATGTCTTGGTGCACCATGCGTTGGAATTAATGGAGTATATTATAAAAAAATGCGCGGTGAATATCCGATTAGAGTTGGCGGATGCCTTGCCACCGGTTATGGTCGATGGGCTGCAAATAGAACAAGTCATCATGAATTTGGTACAGAATGCGCTCGACGCAATGCCCGATGTAGCGCAAGCAAGGCGTGAAGTAACACTAAAGACCGCATTGACAGCGGACGGCCAACTGGCGGTGTCCGTCAGTGACCTGGGGGTGGGGCTTGCACCGGCGCACAGAGGGCGCTTATTTCAGCCATTTTTTACGACCAAACATAAGGGGTTGGGTATGGGATTGGTGATTTGTCGCGCCATCGTTGACGCCCACGGTGGCAAGCTCGTTATTGTCGATAACCAGCCTAAGGGCAGCACATTTAGGTTTACATTACCCGTAGGCGTTGCGGAACATGCATGAGATTGCAACTATTTATATTGTGGACGACGACGCAGCCGTGCGAGATTCCCTGCGTTGGGTCATCGAATCCAATGGTTGGCGGGTGGAAACCTTTGCCTCTGCTGAGGGTTTATGAATGCCTATGCGCAGACACCGCCTCGGTTGGGGTGTCTGATCCTTGATGTGCGCATGCCACAGATGAGCGGGCTGGAATTGCAGAAGATTCTCAACGAGCGCGGTTGCGTGTTACCCATCATCTTTATCACGGCGCATGGCACTGTGCCTACCGCAGTGCGCGCGATGCAGGCCGGGGCGGTGGATTTTTTAATGAAGCCGTTTGACAACAATGCACTGTTGGATCGTATTGACCGCAGTGTTGAACGCGCACGCCAAGAGGCCGTGCATCGCCAGCAGAAAGTAGACGTGCGCGACCGGCTCGCGCTATTGTCGACGCGTGAGAGTGAAGTGCTTGCCCTGGTTGTGGAGGGTTTGACCAATAAACAAATCGCGAGAAAACTCGCGATCAGCATTAAGACCATAGAAACCCATCGCGCCAATATCCACCAAAGTCGGCG
>JAOUGF010000263.1 GCA_029857925.1 Gammaproteobacteria bacterium | reverse complement strand
CGCGGGTATGCTGCTCAAAACCGCGATGGAACAAAGCGGGGTGCGGTTTTTACTTGAAAAAAACACAGCGGAAATTCTTGGAGAACATCGAGTTTCCGGTGTTCGTTTCAAAGATGGTACGCAAATAGACGCCGATTTGGTCGTCATGGCGGCGGGCATACGACCGAATACGCGCCTGGCGAAGGCGGTAGGTTTGCAGTGTGATAAAGGCGTGTTAGTGAATGATACTATGCAAACCTTTGACCCGCGTATCTATGCCGTCGGAGAATGCGTGCAACACCGGGGAAATATCTACGGCCTGGTTGCACCGCTTTTTGAACAGGCAAAAGTGTGCGCGAATCATCTTGCGGCCTATGGCATCGCGCGCTATGAAGGCAGCATAACGTCGACCAAGCTAAAAGTGACCGGAATCGAGGTTTTTTCCGCCGGTAACTTCGATCGCACCGAACGTGACGACGAGATCATATTTACCGACGGTGCGCGCGGGATCTATAAAAAAATCGTTATTCGAGACAATAGAATTCAGGGTGCGGTGTTGTACGGCGATACGATGGACGGCGCCTGGTATTTTCAATTAATGCGGGAAAAGGCGGACATTGCGCATATTCGAGATAATATCTTGTTTGGGCAGGCGCATCTCGGCGATGCAGGGCACGGAGACCAAAAACAGCACGTTAGCGCGCTACCTGCAGATGCCGAAATCTGCGGTTGCAACGGGGTATGTAAGGGTGCCATAGTCGAGGCCATCGTCAGTAAAAAATTGTTTACATTGGACGAAGTGAGGGCACATACCAAGGCATCCAGTTCCTGCGGGTCGTGTACCGGTCTCGTCGAATCTTTACTTGCAGCGACCTTAGGTGGCGATTATTCCGCCAATCCCAAAAAGAAGCCGTTGTGTGGTTGTACGGATTACGCCCACGACGAAGTGCGCACGCTGATTGACAAACGAAAATTGCAATCAATGCGCGAAGCGATGCATGCTATGGAATGGAAAACCCCTGACGGGTGTCATACCTGCCGTCCCGCGTTGAATTACTATTTGCTATCTCGTTGGCCAGGCATCTATCAGGACGACGCGCAATCGAGATTGGTCAACGAACGCATGCATGCAAACATCCAGAAAGACGGCACATACTCTGTCGTTCCGCGTATTTGGGGAGGCGTGACGAGCCCCGCTGAACTGCGTGCTATTGCTGACGTTGCTGACAAATACCAAGTACCCTCAGTGAAAATTACGGGTGGGCAACGTATCGATCTATTGGGTGTCACCAAAGAACAATTGCCTAAGATATGGGGTGACCTGGCGAAGGCCGGATTTGTTTCTGGTCATGCGTACGGAAAATCGCTGCGTACTGTCAAGACCTGCGTAGGTTCTGAGTGGTGTCGTTTCGGTACACAAGATTCTACAGGGATGGGCATAAAACTCGAAAAATTTTCTTGGGGTTCTTGGACGCCACACAAATTTAAAATGGCGGTCTCAGGCTGTCCGCGCAATTGTGCAGAGGCTACCATAAAAGATTTTGGCGTGGTTGCCGTTGATTCTGGTTGGGAATTGCATGTCGGGGGAAATGGCGGCGTAAAGGTACGCGCAACCGATTTCTTATGCAAGGTGGAGACACAGGAGGAGGTATTAGAGTACTGTGGGGCGTTTATGCAAATATATCGCGAGGAGGCGCGCTATCTCGAGCGTACAGCACCCTGGATAGAGCGCGTGGGTCTCGCTTACGTGAAAAAACACGTGGTCGAAGACGCGGTGAGACGTCGAAAATTGTATGTCGATTTTGTGGCTTCACAGAAAGAGGCGCAGCAAGATCCCTGGGCTGCGCTTAGCGCAGGTACGGGTGGTGACGCATTTAAACCATTGTCTCTCCCCACTCAGGAGGAAGTAGCGTGAACGATGTCGCGGAAAAAAAACAAACGGAGTGGAAGCTGATCGGCAATGTTGCCGCAATTCCAAAACAAGGTGCACGTACAATACGTCTTGGCGATGTAGACATTGCGATATTCCGTACGGTAGACGACGAAATATTTGCAATCAATGATCGCTGTCCCCATAAAGGGGGGCCGCTGTCGCAAGGAATTGTGCATGGAAAACGCGTGACCTGTCCGCTACACAATTGGATGATAGATTTACTTGATGGACGTGCGATTGCCCCGGATGTGGGTTGTGCGCGCACCTATCCGACCAATGTGGTTGAGGGTGATATCTATATTGAAATTGACCATTAAGGCGACTATTTATGCGTGTAGCCACACGCTGGCTACCACGGATCTTGGAATAAATCGGGGTTAAATTATGATGCAATCCGTGCGCACGACGTGTCCTTATTGTGGAGTAGGTTGTGGGCTGGTCGCTCAGCAGCTTGGTGACAAATTAAATCTTATTCCAGACGCGGATCATCCTGCCAATTTTGGTCGTATATGTTCCAAAGGCGCGGCGCTAGCGGAAACATTAACGTTGGAAACACGTCTGCTAAATCCGCAGGTACATGGGCGGCCCGCAACCTGGGAAGATGCGTTAGATTTCGTTGCAAAGTCGTTTCTGCGTATTATTGCTGAACATGGGCCGGATGCGGTGGCATTTTACGTATCCGGTCAATTGCTTACCGAAGACTACTATGTCGCCAATAAACTGATGAAGGGGTTTATCGGCAGCGGCAATATCGACACGAACTCTCGTCTTTGCATGTCTTCTGCGGTTGCGGCGCACAAGCGTGCATTTGGCGAGGATATCGTACCGGGGAATTATGAGGATATAGAGCTGTCTGACCTTACCGTATTGGTCGGCTCCAATATGGCGTGGACACACCCTGTGTTATTCCAACGGCTAGTCGCGTCCAAAGAAGCTAGTCCAAAAAAGCGCATCGTAGTGATAGATCCGAGACGTACCGTCACGGCTGAAGTCGCGGATTTACATTTGGCGTTGTTACCCGGCACAGACGGCTATTTGTTTAACGGGTTGTTAAATCATTTGCGTCGAGAAGACGCGTTGGATTGGGAGTATCTAGAAAAGTATACAGAAGGATTTGCGTCTGCGTTGCAAAACGTCAAGGATGGCACGGGTTCTGTTCCGCAAGTTGCGTCGCTTTGCGGGCTTGAGCCGGAAAAAGTCGCGCAATTTTATCGGTGGTTTGCGCAAACTCCAAAAACAACCTCGCTGTTTTCCCAGGGGATAAACCAATCCTCGAGTGGTGTAGACAAAGGTAATGCGATTATTAATGTGCATCTCGCGACGGGCCGTGTTGGTAAGCCCGGCGCCAGCCCAATTTCGTTGACCGGGCAGCCGAATGCGATGGGGGGCAGGGAAGTTGGCGGCCTGGCCAATACGTTGGCCGCACACTTGGATTTTACACCGGAAAATTGCGCTTTCGTCGGCAAGTTTTGGAATAGTAGCCGGGTTGCTACAAAGCCGGGACTGAAGGCGGTGGAATTGTTTGACGCGATGTCCGCAGGCCGCGTCAAGGCGGTGTGGATTATGGGTACGAATCCGGTGGTTAGCATGCCCAATTCAGCGTTTATTCGCGCCGCATTAACAAAATGCGAGATGGTCGTAGTTTCAGATTGCGAATCTCACACCGATACCACGGCATGCGCCGATGTGTTATTTCCCGCCGCAGCGTGGGGTGAAAAAAGCGGGACGGTTACAAATTCAGAGCGGCGTATCTCGCGTCAGCGCGCGTTTATTTCATTGCCAGGCCTGGCGCGTCCCGACTGGTGGATAATTTGCGAGATCGCAAAAAAAATGGGTTTTGGAGACGCGTTTCAGTACACCACAGAGTCACGAATTTTTAGAGAACATGCCGCGCTCAGCACCGGTTCAACTCATGGTCAGCGAATATTCAATATCGGGGCGTTTCAGCACATCAGTGACCAGCAATATCAAGAATTGGCACCGGTGCAGTGGCCGGTGCCGTCAGAACCAGCGCAGGGCACTGCGCGATTATTTGCGGCAGGCGGGTACGCCACTGCCGGTCGCAAGGCGCAGTGGATTTCTATCTTACCGCGCGTACCTGCAAGCGTGAGTACACCAGAATATCCGTTTATTTTGAATACCGGTCGAATGCGTGACCAATGGCACACAATGACGCGTACATCTAAGGCCGATCAGCTCATGCAACACGCCAGCGAGCCGTTGCTGTACCTGCAACCGCTGGACGCGCAACGAATAGGTGTAGTCAATGGCGAATTAGTACGCGTGAGTTCGCAACACGGAATG
>JAOUGF010000262.1 GCA_029857925.1 Gammaproteobacteria bacterium | reverse complement strand
CTCGACCGGTGGTGGTGGTTCAACCGGTGGCGGTGGTTCAACCGGTGGTGGTGGTTCAACCGGTGGCGGTGGCTCAACCGGTGGCGGTGGCTCAACCGGTGGTGGTGGTTCAACCGGTGGCGGAGGCTCAACCGGTGGCGGTGGTTCAACCGGTGGTGGTGGTGGAATGTAGGTATCTGTTAAACCTAGAACCAGCAGTTGGCCGCTGCTGGTAACATTAACCTAGAAACGGCGGTTGACCGCTACTCCTACATCTAACGATTTGAAACAAATAAAATATTCGTAAATTTTACTTTCACCCAATGGGTGAGAACGCTATGCCGCAGATTGCACGCTTTACCGCACGCATGGCGGCGTTGCAAATCTTGCTAAGGGCTGGCCATTGGCTGCGATTTGCGCCTTGCCCTGCGCACGCTAAAGCGCACACTCCACGGCATCCAACCGCCGTTTCTAGGATTAACATTATGATACTTAGTGAGATTATCGTAAATGTACCGTACACCCGGTGAGTGTAAGCGCGATGCCGCAGTTTGCACGCCTTGCCGCATGCATGGTGACATTGTAAATCTCGCTAAGGACTCGCCCGTACGGCGCTGCGTTTTACCCTGTGCTTGGAAACGCGCACGTTCCACGGCATTTAACAGGCTGCTAGGTTGAACACGATGTTAGTAACGTCCTTTCTTGCGGTGTATTTTGGGTTATGGCGGCGTCAGCTTTTGCGTAAAAAACTCTGCATATCATCGCGGACGTGTCGCGATTTTTGCGCTCGGTTTCCTGCCCCGCGCTCAATTCCCGCCCACAACTTGGGGCTTTGCTGACGTGATTTTAGATTAACCCGACATCGAAGTTAGTCTGTAAAAAATCCCATCCCCCCTCGCGGGGATCGCGCCCTTTGGATGCGTGTGAGCGGATGAAGATAGGTTCGATGCGCAGTATATCGGCAGGTTATTCGGCATCGTCAATTTGCACACGGCGCTGTTGCATGGTGGTATCGTAAATATTCACGAATAAAATTAGCGCTGAGGAAGTAACAAATCTACCGGAATGGCAGGGGTATGCACCGCTGCTTCAGCGATTTACCGCGGCCGACGCGGCAATGCCTTTTTACGCACTGGTGGTCGCTGGGCGCGTTTTTGTGCAGTTTTTGCCGTATAGCGCAGGCCAAAACCCACCACGTTGACCAACACCAATTCCATTAGCAAAGTGGAAATATCAATGTGTTTATAAATGGGTAAGGTATTCCCAAAGAGTGTGTAGATATTCCCCCAGGCGAATCCCCAATGTAGGTTGCCCAAGAATGAATAGGGTGGGTAAACCAATACAGCGACGCTGCCCCCAATAGCGATCATTAAGCCCATAGTCCGCATCTCCGGCCTCCCTGCTGACAGCTTACAGCGATTGGCATGTTATCCCGATTTGTGCAAGTCATTGTAGCAGGTCTGATGCATTTAGCGAGTCCTTGTGCGCGATAATTCACGTTGAAAAAGTAAATAATTAGCGGACATCACCGAGTCGCATGTCCAACTTTTGTTGTACACGTACGTTTTGTCGTGTATCGGAGACAGTGATTATCCAGGTGACGTTTACACCTATTTCATAACGGGTATCAGAATGGATTTCGATTTTTAGTTCCTCGTTTGTATCGAGTTCTAACGGCGAGGTCACCGGTAAAAATAGTTGTTCCCAATGCGTGTTGGGTGCCGCAGGATGTATGCTGAGATCAATGCCCGGCACCAATTCACTACGCCACCACAATGCAAAACCATAGAAGGTGACGCGCGTATCTACGCGCCAACGCGCGTGGCCGCGCCGCTTGCTTTTATTGCCGGGCTTAGTGAAATCGACGACGTCCCAACATTGCGCACTGTCCGCTCCGGAAAATAAATCCGCTGCGGAAATTTTACGTACATATAAATTATTCAAAGACATTTGTTTCGCGAGTGTGAAATCCAGGCCATAACCCACGTCATCCCATACTTGCAATTCTTGTAAAAAACGCGGCGAGGTGATAGGCGCGACAAATTGTTCCAGGCGGCCGGGGATGAGTGTGCCTCCGGGTTTTAGAAAGCGTCGCGCGTCTTCAATATTTTCGATAATATTTTCTTCATACGCATAATTGCCAAAGGTCTCGGATACGATGATATCCGCCGCAACCGGGTTTTTCACCTGTGTGGAGTGGTCGTGCACGAAATGACAACCCTTGATTTGATTGGCGCGCGCGAGTTTTTCGCTGAGTTTTATTGCCGGGGAATATTCATAAAAATACACCGCCTTAGCGCCCAATTTCAGCGCGAGAAAACCCAAAAATCCGGTGCCCGAACCCAGGTCCGCGACTACGCTTTTTCCGGGTACAATGACCTTGGCCAGCGCGCGATAAAAGGCCTCGTTGCGGGTGGTATCGGCCAACATATTGCGATGAAATTCAATTAGCATGCGTACAACTCGCTGGTAATGGTCCGGGCGGCGCGTTCTAGTATACCTGCCTGGCATTGTTAATGTAGAGGCTTATTGTGTCACCAAGGGTGGCGGTAAGGGGGGGGCTGCGCCTGGCGGGAGTGGCGTTAGCTGTTTCTCCAATGCGAGTTTATCCGCTTGCAGCTGTTGCACACGCTCTTTCAGCGCGGCCAGCTCTTGCACCTGAGCCAGCCGCGCCTCCGCCCCCTCGGTCGCGGCGAGGCGTTGCGCGTAGATGGCCAGTGTTGCGGCCATTTGGGGCAAGCTGTCACCTACGGTGGTGACCCCCATCGCCTGAGCTATGCGTTGCAGACGCGCCTCTTCTTCCAGCGCCAACTGTTCCAATGCCAGGCGCGCCCGTAGTGCGTTGTCTTTGACATAAGATAACAACGCCAGCGCACGTCGCCCTTGATGCGCCAAGCCGGTGCGCAACCCGGCGATGGCCAGGGCATTCTTAGGATAGCGCTCAATGTACTCCCCGGCGTCACGTAGGGATTGGCGAAACGCTTGTAGTGTCTTGGGGATATGGTGGCCGGCGCCTTGTTCTAGTAACTGGTAGAGCGTCTGTTCCGCGTCGTGTAACGCCACTTGACGATGCGCGCGTACCAACAGACGACTGAGTTGTGTCTTCACCCGTTCGGGTTCCTGTCCTAGCCACGCCCCTTGGCCCAATTCCACACGCTCAACGAGTTTGTGTAACTGTGCATTGACGGTGCGAAATTCCGCCAAGACATCACCTGTTAGCGCAAGTGCCTCGATGTCGGTGGCTAAGGCCAAAGGGTCGTGAAGTAGCCCCAGCACCGATGCGGCGACCGTTTGGCTTGTGACCACGAGTTTTTCCATCTCAGCGATGTGGCGTATAACTGTCGCACGTTGTTGCGGAGCCCCGCGCACCGCCTGCACCTGGGTCCACAGCGTGTGTAGTTTTGCATAGTGTAAGGGTGTGTGTTGGGCCAGCCGTTGGCGGTCGGCCGTCGCGATCAAGGTTTCACCCTGGCGCAATAACTCATCTAGCGTGAATTGCTGATATTTGTCAGTGTCTTGGCGTGACACATAAACCGACACCGTAGTCATGCACGCGGCGCAGACCCAGGTAAAGAGGAGCGTTAAGGCGAGAATACGTGGCATGGAGGATACACGTGGTGACGGAATCGATGAAAAAACGTGCTAAAAACGTGCTCACAGGTGGCGTCGTCATCGCACGACGATAGCGGGTAGCGTGTTATGCGCGTATAATAACGAATATATCAGTGTTTATGCGACGCCGTCTCCGCAGGGGGCGTGTTGCGACGTGTGGAGGTATGATGATGAAACGTATGCTTAAAGTTTGGGCCATCGGGTGGGCAATACTGGCGTTAGGCGCTATACAGGGTTGCGCCCATACCCCACCCGCACGCGCGTCGGCGGCAGCTCACGCAGGCGTCTCACACACGGCGCCAGCGGAGAGCGCTCGCCAGATACCCGCCGTGCTAACGCCCCCGGTGGCGCTGGCGAGCCTGGTGATTGAAGACAAGCGCGCCGGATACTTTATAAATAACACGCGTTTCAGCGATACTGCCGGTGAGGTGTTGGATCTTTGCCGTTTTTCTGACACCGGATACGTCACCTACACGTTGGGGGACAGCGATATCCTAATGCGTAAAAACAGTTATGTGCTGAAGGCTCGCAATATGGCGCAGCCCGGCGCGAGCGCGATCAAATTGGGCACCGTGGTGCGTGAGCGCGGCACGCAATGGATATTCAAGGCGAATGATGGCAAACAAATCGAGGCC
>JAOUGF010000261.1 GCA_029857925.1 Gammaproteobacteria bacterium | reverse complement strand
GTACGCCGCGAGTTTGCGTAACGAAACTGGGATCGGTAATTCGACGACGGGTTCAGCGGCTACACCCAAGTTCGGTTTAGTGTTGACACGTTGATTGCGGCTGTCGAGGATGCTGAATTCGGCAAACGTCAGCGGTAACAGCAACGCATTGGACGTCGTCAATTCTCCAGGCAATGTGGACGCCTCTAGCGTGGGGTCTAGCGGCGTGACGGAAACCTTTAATTGGGTATCGGTGGTATTCAATGAACCGGGTTGAAATATCACCGCGTAGGGCCCGGCCTCGGTTTTTTCAAAGAGGGTTCTGGTGCTGTTATTGTCATACGCCTGCGCCGCGCCCATTTTTTTCAGTGGCACCAAAAGGGGTTCGCCGACGTCTCCGACCTGCGCGTTGCCATAACCGGGTGCGTAGCCGTTTTGCGTAAAGGCAACGGCAGTCCAGCCCTTTGCAAGGCCCGCTAACGTGTATTCCCCTTTGCTATTGGTATGCGTGGTGTTTGCACCAGCGGTGACGACGACCCCGGACAGACGCGCGCCGGTCTGCGCATCGGTGACGATACCGCTGATGCTACCGGCGTCCTTGGCGGGTAAAGTGCCGCCATTGGTAGTTCCGCCTCCGCTGCCACCGCCGCACGCAGTGAGCACAACCGTCATCAATAACGGGGTCAATAATCTACGTAACTGCATTGCTCATCTCCTATCACTATTGAAATTTATTCATTCGCCGTGCGGGTTGCGACGGTCACCACATCAAACGGTAGGCCGTCTATCGCGATGGCTTGGGTAAATTGTTCACTGTTTACATCGAAGGCCAGTAAGTGCCCCTGGGTGCCGCTGGATACCACGTAGAGGGTTAGGCCACTAGGGTCTAACGCGGTGTGCGTAGGATTCACGAAATGTCGGTCGCCCATACCAAGGGGGTGTGTCCGTGTCTCTCCGCCTGCAACGTCTACAATGGAGATGGAATTATCGTAATAATTCGCCGCGACCAATCGACGCCCTTGATCCACAAGGCGCAGCCCCAGTGGCCCCGGGCCCACCGTATAGGTGGTGAGATGCTCACCCGCCGCACCGAACGCGGTGACGGTATTGGTCTCAAAATTATTGACATAGACACGCTTACGCAGATCGTCGGCGAGTACTACGCTGGTATTTGACCCGTTTGCGGCGTCGCTGGTGATGACGTGTGCATTGCCCTCCAGGCGTCGCAACGCACCAGAAGATCCAGAGGTGATGCCGGGCCGCATCGCCACATACAAATTATCCTGCACGCGCGCCAGGCCCGTCGGTTCTGCGGCATCGCCCCGCGCCGGCAGCGCGGTGATATCAACGAGAGTACCGCTGGCAAGGTCCAACGTGGCCAGGCTGCGCGTGCGCATATTGGTCACATATAACTCGCTGGCATCGGCATTAAACGCCAACGCAAACGGCCGTGCGCCGACCACCACGGGGCGTGCGCCGTTGGGATCGTGGTTATGACAGTCGTAGCACGAGGTGTGGGTGTCGGCCTTGCGATCTATGTGCGCTTGGATAACGCTGCCGTCTTCGCGCGTTAACGGCGTCACGTCGGTCAGCAACGTGCGCTGCAACGCCCCCGTGGCCACGTTGATCTCTGCGACCGCTTGGGAGCCCACCAGTACGACATACAGGCGTTTTCCATCTGGGTGTAACAGAAAATGATGGGGCAGGCTGCCGATGCGGGTTTTTTGGAGGATCGCGTTGTGGGCAGGGTCTATGCGTACGATCGCGTCGGCGGCGGGCAGGCTGACAAATAGATTAAATCCGGGCGAGCTCGCCGCAGCTTCCGGCATATCGCGCTGACAACTACAAACGACGCCGCCGACCATACACATCAGTAGGCCGAGAACATTTATGCGCATATTGCCCCCCCCAAGGCCACCCCTATCAACGCGTATAGATAGGTGAGTCATTAGATGGCCCTCGTGCAGGTCGAAGACACATCACCTTACTAATAATACGCTAAAACGGGGGATATTAACCAAACAAAAATTGCTGGTTAACAGGTGTGCTAATACGCCATAGGGTTTTTAGGCGGCACATTTGAGGCCTTGCCACGGCGATCTTAGGCGTAGATGTTCGTTGGGTGTGGTCAGGCCTCTTAGAATTCCCTGCCTAACATCAACCCCCAGATGCTCGGGACTATCTTGTCGCGCTGTTCCGCATAACCCCAAACGTGCCATTGGCGATAGCCCGCACCGACGAGTGCGACACCTTTGACGTCATTATTAAGGCCGATGCCACCTTCAAATATTGGGCCGTTGCGTGACAACAAGTCCTCTAGTTTTTTCTTTGCAAGTTTTAGATCCGCAATTTGATCGTTCAAGGTTTTGATGTGTGCATCGCGTTGCGCGATCGAGGTTTGCAACTCTGCTTGTAATTTTTCGGCCTTTGTGACCAAATCATTGGCGATTCGAAATTTCTCCTCACTGCTGGCGAGATTGCTGTTGCACTCTTTGGCCTTATCGGCGGTCTCGCGTGTGATCGCCAGATATTTTTTTCCATCGATATCCACCTGAAAATTGGCCCCACTGGCGCGTTCTACAGTGCATTGTTCGGCGCGGGCGGCGCCTAGCCATAGCAGGCAACTCGCAGCGAACAAGAATTTAACTATGCGACTGGATAGGCTCATCGCGGTTTCCTCCATGTCAATTGTTTCCAAATATCTTAGAAAATTCATCAAAGGCCTCTTGATCGGACATTGCAGCGTGTTTTTTCTTGTCTTCCGCCGATTTTGCATCCAACGCCAAGATCTGCCGGTGATAAGCCGCTTGGGCCTGCGCGTATTCGGTTTTCAATTCCGCAACCAGCTTGTCGTGCGCGACGATGGTGTCGCGTTGCTGGGCCAATTCTTCATCGCGCGCCTTGATGCGCGCATTGAGGATCTCCAGATCTTTGAGCAAGGCCTTTTTTTGCAAATTGCGCACGACCGCGAACGTGCCGACCCCCAGTAACGCGCCCACGACAAACCAAAGTGATTGCTTAGGTAATTTTTGTACGCGCACTAAAAACACGACGACGATGCAGACAACGGCCAGCGCCGCGACCACGATCAAATCCAGATATTCGAATAAAAAGCCGCTCATGTCCCGCTCCTTTGTTGTTTTTTCGCCTCAGCCCTATCCTTTTGTTTGCGTTCAAGTGTCGTGATGATCTTGTGCATAGGCCCGGAACCTAGGCCCAGCCCGATGCCGGAAAGCAATAAGTGAACTTGGTGTTGCCAACTTGCGGCGTCCAGCGGGGTTTCGTTGTAGAGGTCTACAAAGTCTATGTGTAAACAGTAGGCGATTAAGATGCCCAGCAAAACTCCGAATATCTTAAACATCAGGCGTACCGCGCCAGTACGCACCGCGTCGGCGGAAATCACGATCACACTGCCGCCGTACGTGCCCTGGTTATTTAGGATCAGCTCGTCAAAACGTTTGACGATGGCGTGCAGAATCGCGCTATCCGTATGCCGAAAGGCCTCCACCCGTTGTATAAGTTGATGTTTGAACGCCTGCGTGCGCGTGGTCCAATATTTGTAGAAATTGAAACGACCGTCGATAAAATCGTAAATGACTTTAGTCACTTCCAAGATGCGTTCGATTAATAACGTCAGCGCCAACAGCAGTGTGAAAAAAACTGTGATATCGAGGAGATTACCCATGGGACACCTGTGCTTCGACAAATAAGAAGGGTTTCAACTTATAGGCCTTCAGTTGTTCCTTGAAGGTTGCGGACGCCTGCCAGGTCTCGACGGTGGACTTCACGAGGCCGTTAAATTCGGTAAGTGGAAAATTAGTGCCTGGGCAGGTCTTGTTGGTGATTTTGCGATGGGGGATGATGGTCTTTTCAAAATCCAATGGAATGTCATACAACAGCGACCACAGCGCAATGACACGCGCACCGGCATTGAGTTGGGCGAGCGTGGGTTGCGCGTTACCATAACGACCGTCAGGGTTTGAAAACGGAATCTTTGGATTGGGTTCGAAATTGCCGTTAAACGACAGGCCCAGCGAGCGGTCGTTAAATCCGGAGGCGTGATTGCCAAAGCGGTCCCAGCGACAAAAGGGCCGGATACTGCCGTCGGCCATGACCACACAGTGGTAGCCGGTAATCCAATGGTTGCCTTTCTTGTCGGTGCGATCCTTGATGGTGCGCACCACGTCGTCAAAGGTGCTGTTGATATGCATCGCGGTGTGATGTAACACGATCATATTCGGATCCGCGCTGCGGAAGTGCGTGTTCTGT
>JAOUGF010000260.1 GCA_029857925.1 Gammaproteobacteria bacterium | reverse complement strand
GCAGTCTTTGCTGGCATATCAAATGCAGTACCGCAAGCACCGCCAATATCTGAAATGCGACCTGCTTAGGATAGAAAAATTTCTGGTAGAATTGATTGGAATACCCCAACAGCGCGCACACCAACAACATGAGGCCCAACGCATGCAGCGCATGAATTCTCCAAGAACCTATTGGGGTTTGCGTAGGCCATAGATGAGACACTTTCACTGGTGAACAAACTCCTCATTATTTCGGCGCAAGGCCAGAATAGCTTTAAGCCCGAACAACTTGGGCGTTTGACTCATTGCGCGGATACTCATTTTTTAAGCTGCTTGACACCCATGACGGCGGATGAATTTGTGCGCCAGACCGCAGGCTACGCATTCCTCGCGTTTACCCGCAGGGCTGTGCACGATCTAGACCGAAATATTATTGGCCGCTTGCCGCATTTACAAGGGGTAAGCGTCTATGCGACCGGCTACGAATGGATAGATGTAGCGGCGCTAAATTCGCGCGACATCGCGTTCTGGCGTATCGAAGACTATTGCACCGAGGCGGTGGCTGAACACGCGCTTGGTATGTTATTGACAATGATACGCCGCATACACCTCAGCCATGATCGCAGCCGCAAACTCATAGACGCATCCGTTTCCCTGCGCGGCACCCAGTTGTCCGGAAAAACCATCGCTATTCTCGGCTACGGGCGCATAGGACGGCGATTTGAACGGATACTCACAGGCTTCGATACCCGGGTTTTGAAATATGACCCGGCGGTGCCTGACGCCGACGCACCCGACAGGGATACGCTGTTGCGAATAGCCGATGCCGTGGTACTGTGCGCCAACCATATACGCGGCGCGCCGCCGATTATCGGGGCGCCGCAATTGCAATTAATGAAACACGGCGCGCTGTTGATCAATCCATCGCGCGCCAACCTCGTGGATCACTTCGCGGTTATCGCGGCGATCGGCGCGCGTACACTGGCAGGTTATGCCATCGACGATACG
The DNA here is from genome assembly GCA_029857925.1 of Gammaproteobacteria bacterium. Classification (GTDB taxonomy): domain Bacteria; phylum Pseudomonadota; class Gammaproteobacteria; order S012-40; family S012-40; genus CAKKRP01. The sequence goes on along the minus strand of JAOUGF010000260.1, from coordinate 3,276 downwards.
CTGCCGATTTTGCAAGAACATCTACACCAATTGGAACCCGGCCGGATATTACAAACCGCACATACCGCTTGGTACAGTGAAGAGGCACTAGAAAAAGGCACCGCTACGTGGGTGGACAATATCTGCCGAATGGTCACGTCTCATTAAAAAAGGAAACTTCGTACATGAATGACACCAAGCGCATTCAACATTACGGCATTTTACTTATATTCATTTTTCCCGCATTGTTCACATTATTGCTCTTTGTGCTCCAATGGCCGGAGTGGTGGACATGGATCGTTTTCGAACTGACCCCTATGGGCTGGATGCAATCTGTGCTGCTGATGTTCTGTGCATTGACAGCGGCCTACAATGGGTTGGTCAACTATATTACGCCGCACCAAGCGCCAGCCTACCGCACGTTCTTGCTAATGGCGATAGCATTTTTTTGTCTTGCACTCGATGAACGCTTTGCGCTGCATGAACGCATGCGTGACAAATTTCTCGCCCCACATCATGTGACTTTTCCTCTCTTCCCTTGGGTGGAGCCCGGCAATTTTATACTATTGCTATTCCTAATGGTCGGATTAGCGCTGCTTACTAAGTTTCTGCGCGTACTCACGCCGCTAAGCAAGAAATTTTTCGTTGTCGGCACGATCATCGCCGCAATCGCTATTTTGATGGACTCATTCGAATACACCGGTTATAGCGTAGATGTGCAACGCTGGGAACAATTTATCGAAGAACTGCTTGAAGAAACGGCGATGTGCCATTTCCTCGCCGCACAATACCTCACACTAGTGGAACAATTAACCACTCGCGCACCAAAACTCAGCCGCTAGCGCAATGCGCTACTCGGCAGTCTATCGTAAACTTCTGAAATATCGCTACTTTACGAGCGTAATTCCCAATGCCGCCGCAGCGCGTTCTCCGCATTTTTTGTTGGCTTTTGCCGCCTGAATAATGTCAGCATCCTTCAACATCGCAGGCTCTAGCGCCAACACGACATCGCACAAACGACGCACGGCCTCTACCGCGAAGGGCTTGTCTGCAAGCAACGTTTTCAATCCAAAATTAAAACTACGTTCCTTCGTAGGGTCTGAGGCCAACTCGCTAAGCACTCTTAGATAAAAATCTTTATCTATATAACTTGAATGATTGCCATAGAGCCTAGAAATCCCTTCTATAAAATTAAGAGGGTCGTAATCCGCCATCACTACCTTTATAAAAAACTCCGCATTGTCCAAGTTGGCAGGCAACACACTGTAGATTTTCCCGTCTTCTAATTTCTGATAAGCGTCGTGTAAAAACTTAGGCTCGTATATTTTTTTTCTCACCGCCTCCCACGCCGGATCGGTGTTGTCCCGCAGGCCGGGATAAAGCAACTGTGTTAAAATTTCGGCGGCGGTTTCGCTGTTGGCCTCTTCAAAAGCAACGATCAATTTTTGATATTCCTCAACCGTTAAATAATCCATAGTAAATTTGTTAGCATAATCGGTGGCGTCGCCAAATTTATCCTGTAACCAAGCCAAGTTGATGTGTGGAAGCGGAGCGCTGGCCGTGGGCGGCGTATTTGCACCCTGATTGGCGTTGACTGGCACATTCGCCGCCTGGTCGGTGGTAGCGTTCGACGCCACCAGCTGTTTGGCTTTTTCATACAAATTACACCCTATGAAAGTCGAAACTACCAGCCCGCCCACAACCAAGTTTATTAACATTTTCAATTTCATTTACCACTCTCCCAGTTTCGATATTTGATAGTGTTCTTGCTGCATATGCATGATAACCACCTTCCTACCGGTTTTACAATGCTTCGCCCACAACTCACTTTTACACCCTTCTTTACATTGACCCAAACGGCAAAGGGTGCTTGCATATATTTTCTCATATTTTACTATCACTTATACGGAGGTAAGCACGATTCCTTATGGTATAACGGCGAGACTAAACACCGATAATCACCGCATGCCACGATTAGCGCCTCCTTCAAATATCGGCATGATGTATAAAGTATTGAATATATGCCGCGTTCAGCGCGGCAGTTTATGTGGTGGAGTTAGCATGGTTTGGCAGCACGTAGACAATGCGTATCACCAAGAACGACCACGAATTGTCGCCCCAACAACGCGAATTTTTCTTACTACACCCAAGAATAGCTTGCAGCATTGAACAAAAAGCTCAACAATAGGCGTCGTAAGCGCCGCAGTGACCCGACTCCCTTCAAGGTCTTCTAACAGACAAAATGTGGCGCGCTTGGTACATGAAATGATAGCGTATAGGTAACCCCTATAAAGGTTGCTTGGAGACTCTTAAAATTCTGCAAACCGGGAGTAGTGATGAACTTCGAAAAAGTTGTTTTCAGTTTTTTTATCGTTTTAGCATTGTCGCTGAATTTTGGATTCTTCCTTGGCAGCATGGACAACCCTGACCACCACAACGTGTTCGAACTGTTTGCGACGATCGTCGTCAATCTGATCACCACTGTCCTAAAATTCGGCGAACGTACGCAGATAGGCGCCGTATTGCTCGCAACGAGCTTGGTCGCCGACCTCGAACTCATCGCCGCCGCCTGCGTTTGGACGTACGCGGTGCATATTGCGGGCACGGGGTTGACACCTTCCACCATGGTGATGATCGTATCCCTGGCAGGCGGGGCGTTATTGGCCAACGCGATCTCCGTGATACTGCTCGTCATCGAAATGTCCTACATACGCCGGTAGCCTTGGCGTGAACAAACATACGATTTTCATTATCCTGCGACGGATGCGGCTACCGCTGCTCGTGCTGATCGTCGCCTATGCCGTCGCTGTGTTGGGGCTGGTGTTAATGCCGGGCATCAACCCGCAGGGTAAAACCGAGTATCTATCTTTTTTCCACGCGTTTTACATCATCACCTATACCGCGACGACCACAGGTTTCGGCGAAATTCCGCATCCGTTCTCGGACGCGCAACGCGCCTGGGTGACGTTTTCCATGTACTTCTCGATCATCGCATGGTTGTATGCGATAGGCGCGCTGATCGCGTTGGTGCGGGAACCGGGATTTGTCAGAACCTTGATCGAAACTCGCTTCGGCGCCGCCGTTAAGCGGCTGCGCGAACCGTTTTACATCGTTTGCGGTTACGGTGATACGGGCGCAATCGTCGTCGATGCGTTGCTTGAAAGCCCATTTTCCGTGGTCGTCATCGACCGCGACGAAAACAGGATCAACGAACTGGAGTTAAAAGATTTGCCCTCTTCCGTGCTGGCGTTGGCGGCCGATGCGGCGCTACCGGATATTTTGCTGTTGGCGGGGCTG